>JAZUMM010000127.1:0-10727 GCA_045603625.1 Acutalibacteraceae bacterium
ATGATATGTTGAAGGTGCCTGCATTGCAGAGCTTGCAATAATTGCCTCAAATTCCTTGTAGCCAACTGCACCTTTCTTTTCACACAATTGTTTTACAACTTTAAAAACGTTACCGATGTCGGAATCAGAAAGCTCGTAGCCTAAAACTGCAGCTGCCTGAGCAACCTGAACCAATGTAGAATCTGAATCAATAAGGATTTTCTTTGTTTCGCTTACTGATTTTTCGTTATCGTATGCATCGTGGTTGATGCTTGCTACCATATCATCAATGCTTGAGTGAATTTTTGTATTGTTGAGCTTGATTTCGGAATTAATTTGTGCACCGCATGCGTTTATTGCGTCAGAAATTTCTCCTGTAAGAAGAATGTTTTTTCCGACCATAGCACATTTAAGACCGTCAGCACCGCTTTTAATTGCAGAGAATGCTGAAGCAACTGCCATATTAATACGGTCTGATACCTGAACGTATACAGGAACACTGACTGCATTTTTTACGTTTGAAACAATATCTGCAATGTCATCAGGAGTAGATGTGCCTGCATCGTCACAGATTGTAATAATATTTGCACCGCAAGCCTCTGCTTCTTTAACTGCGGTAATAAGAAAATCTGCATCCGCTCTTGTAGCATCAAGTGCAGAAAATTCAACGTCAGAGCATAATGCTTTTGCTTCTTTAATAAGCGCTTTAATTCTGTCAAGCATTTTTGCCTGCTTTACATGGTATGTGTATTCCATCTGGATTGTTGAAACAGGAAGCTCAATCTGAAGGCGAGGCTTTTTGGCTTCTTTAATGCATTCCCATGCAACTGCAACGTCTTCATTATTGAATCCAACAGGAATTGCTAAAATAGCATCCTGTACGTTTTGTGCAATTGTTTTATAAATAATTTTGTCTTCGCGAGGAGATTTAACTGCAGAAAGCTCAACTACTTCTGCACCAATTTTGTCAGCACAGTTTGCAATAGCTGATTTTTCACGGAAAAGTAAAGATACATCTCTGTCTTCTGAAATCTTTTTAAGTGTGATGTCTGAAATTTTAATTTCTTTCATAAAATAATCATCCTTTCAAAAACATATAATAAATAATGTAATGTAAATTGCAATAAAAAAACCTGAGGTCAATATTACTATGACCTCAGGGACGAATTACAAAATCCGCGGTACCACCCCGGTTACTGCATAAAGCAGCCACTCATTAAGGCTCTATAAAGCCTGTAGCCATGGTAACGGGGCGTCCGTAACTCCTTACATACAATGTAGTTGGGGAGTTCTGCTCCGGAACGAGACCGAATTTTTGAAACAGATTGACTTGCACCTACCGTCAACTCTCTGAACTGTCGTACCAAAAATACGTAATTCCTTCATTGCATTTAATAAATATGTATGAAATAATATCACCAAATATTTTTTTTGTCAACAGTTTTTTTGATATTTTATTCAGTTTTTGTGTATATTTTTTCTGTGGATGCAAATTTTTTTAAAAAAACTATTGACAGTAAAAAAACGTTGTGATAGTATTGACTAAATTGAAAATATCACAAGTAAAAACTATGACGAAGACGGTTGAAATAATGGTCTTTCAGAGAGTTGGCGGTCGCTGCGAGCCAATAGTTCCGTGTTTCAGAACCTATCCCTTCCGAGTTGAAGAACCGAACAATTTTTTAGTAGGCTTCTTTCGAGTATGCTGCGTTAGTGCAACGGGGTTGATTGACCTTAAGAGGCAAGTTATACTTGCAATTTGAGTGGTACCGCGGATAATGTTATTCGTCTCAAAGTGAAACGTTTGTTTCCTTTTGAGGCGTTTTTTTTATTTGTGTTTTTTTGATGACTATTTTTCCGAAAGGGTGAGATTATGCTTAACAATTCTTATGAGAACAAATTAGTAGAGGTGGCTGAACGAATTAAGGAGCTTCGCGACATTTACAGCTTATCAGATGTAGAAATGGCTGAAAAAACAGGCGTAAGTCTTGAAGAGTACCGTTCTTATGAAAATGGTACAGATGATATGCCATTCTCTTTCGTTCACAAATGTGCACTTGCTTTTGGTGTTGAGCTTACAGACCTTCTTGAAGGCCAGAGTGCTAAGCTTACTACTTATAATGTTACAAGACGTGGAAAAGGTCAGACAACTGCAAATGAGGAAGGTATTCTCATTCAGAACCTTGCACCTAAATTTAAAAATAAGCTTGCCAATCCATATTGGGTTAAGTATGAATATTCAAGCGAGCTTCAAACAAAACCTATTGAAGTAACAACACACTCAGGTCAGGAATTTGACCTTGTAATCAAAGGTGCACTTAAAGTACAAGTTGGCGACCATATTGAGGTTCTTCATGAAGGTGACAGTATCTTCTATAACAGTTCAGTTCCTCACGGTATGATTGCTGTTGACGGTGAGGATTGCTTGTTCCTTGCTATGGTTATGGCAGAGGATGAAACACTTGCAGATACACATATGAGCTCTGTTAATACAGGTAAATCAACCGGTGAAGAAAAGCTTATTTGCGATAAATTTATTACAACAACAGTGGATGAAAATGGTGTATGTAACGGTATTGAGTTTACTGATGAAGATAAATTTAACTTTGCATTTGACGTTGTTGATGAGATTGGTAGAAAATATCCTGAAAAGGTTGCAATGATTCACGTTGCAGATGATATGACTGAACGTAAATTTACCTTTAAGGAGATTAAAGAGTATTCTTCTCAGGCTGCAAACTATTTCAGGTCTCTCGGTATTAAAAAAGGTGACAGAGTTCTTCTTGTTCTCAAACGTCATTATCAATTCTGGTTTGCAATTTTAGGTCTTCATAAATTAGGCGCAATTGCAATTCCTGCAACAAATCAGCTTGTTCTTCATGACTATGAGTACAGATTTAATTCAGCAGGCGTAAGTGCAGTTGTTGTTACTGCAGACGGCAAAGCAACAGATTATATTGATGAGGCACAAAAGAACTGCCCTTCATTAACAACAAAAATTGTTGTAAACGGTTCAAAAGACGGATGGCATAATTTTGATGAAGAGTTTGCACTTTTCAGCAGAAGATTTGTTCGTGATGAAGATTCTGCTTGTGGCGATGACCCAATGATTATGTTCTTTACATCAGGTACAACAGGCTACCCGAAAATTGCAACTCACAGTCACAAATATCCTTTAGGACACTTTATCACAGCAAAATACTGGCATTGCGTACAACGTGACGGTGTTCATTTCACAATTTCCGAAACAGGCTGGGGTAAAGCTCTTTGGGGTAAGCTTTACGGTCAATGGCTTTGCGAGGGATGCGTTTTTGTATACGACTTTGACCGCTTTGATGCTTCAAAGATTCTTCCGATGTTTGCAAAATATAACATCACAACATTCTGTGCTCCTCCTACAATGTACAGAATGCTTATAAAACAAGATATTTCACAGTATGATTTATCATCAATTGTTCATGCAACAACAGCAGGTGAAGCACTTAACCCTGAAGTTTTCAAGCAGTTTGAAAAAGCAACAGGCTTGAGAATTTACGAGGGCTTTGGTCAGACAGAAACAACTCTTTCTATTGCAAACCTTAATGGTACAAAAATCAAAATCGGTGCTATGGGCAGACCAACACCTCTTTATGATATTGACGTTGTTGACCCTGACGGTAAAACCGTTGCCGATGGTGAAACAGGTGAAATTGTTGTCAGAATCGGTGATAAAAATCCTTGCGGTCTTTTCCTTGGTTATTATGGTGATGAGGAAAAAACCAAAGAGGCTATGCACGATGGACTTTATCATACAGGTGATACTGCTTGGCGTGATGAAGACGGATACCTTTGGTATGTAGGTCGTGTTGATGACGTTATCAAATCATCAGGCTACCGTATCGGACCTTTTGAAATTGAAAACGTTATTATGGAGCTTCCGTATGTTCTTGAATGTGGCGTTTCTGCTGCTCCTGATGAGGTTCGTGGTCAGGTTGTTAAGGCAAGCATTGTTCTTACAAACGGAACCGAGCCGACAGAGGAATTGAAAAAGGAAATTCAGGATTATGTTAAGAAAAATACAGCTCCTTATAAATATCCAAGAATTGTTGTGTTCAGAGATGAACTTCCGAAGACAATCAGCGGTAAGATAATGAGAAATAAGCTTTAATTATAATGTATATAATTTAACTATTGACTTTTTCTTGTAAATGTGGTATTCTTTGAGAAATTGAATATTAAAGGCGTTGAAGAAAAGGGCACAGTATGTTGAGCATTCAGAGAAGTGACGGTTGGTGCAAGTCATTGCAAGGCTTCTGTTGTTTGTAGTTTCTGAGCCGGGAGGAAGAAAGGCGTTGCTTAGTAGAACCTCTCCGTTATTGCTGCGTAAATGCATAGAGGTTGTTTGACCTTGAGAGTGGCAAGTTTTACTTGCAATTTGAGTGGTACCGCGGGTTATTTTTACTCGTCTCAAAGACTATCTTTGGGACGGGTTTTTGTATTTGTCCCGCAAACAGGAGGAAAAATTAATGGATAAAATGACGGGTCTTGATTTTAAAATCAAAGAAATGGCCGCCAGAATCAGGGAACTTCGTGAAATTGAAGGTTTTACAATTGCTCAGATGGCAGAAAAAACCGGCGTTTCCGAATCCGAATATCTCTCTTGCGAAAATGGTGAAAGTGACCTTAACTTTGCTTTCATTTATCGCTGTGCATTAGCTTTCAATGTTGACGTAACAAGTATCATTGAAGGTAGTACACCAAAGCTTACAAACTATGTTTTTACAAAAGCAGGCAAAGGCCAGAAGATAGAAAAAGCACATGGTATGACATATTTTAACCTTGCTGCAAAGTTCAAAAATAAAATTGCCGAGCCTCTTTATGTTGAAGCTACATATAGCGAAGAAGATCAGAATAAAGATATTGAGCTTACTTCCCACGACGGTCAGGAGCTTGATATTGTTATTGAAGGTAAGCTTAAGGTTCAGGTTGGCGAGCACTCAGAGATTCTCGGCCCCGGTGATAGTATCTACTATGATTCCTTAACTCCTCATGGTATGATTGCTGTTGACGGTAAGGACTGTCTTTTCTATGCTATCGTACTTAATCCTAACGGTGAACCTATTCCTGAGCTTCAGCCTGCAAAGATTGTAAAAGACACAAAAGCAAGTGTTAAAGATACAAAAGACCGTATTTATAAAAAGTATGTTGATGTTGTTGAAAACGAAAACGGTACACCAACGTCAATTAAGTTTAAGAATACTGAAAAATTCAATTTTGCTTTTGACCTTGTTGATGAGCTTGCAGATAAAGAGCCTGAAAAGCTTGCAATGCTTCATATTTCAAAGGATAAGACTGAAAGACGCATAACCTTTAAGGATATGAAGAAGGGCTCAGCTCAGGCAGCCAATTACTTTAAGTCTTTGGGTATTAAAAAAGGCGACAGAGTTATGCTCGTTCTTAAACGTCATTATCAGTATTGGTATGCAATGATAGGTCTTAATAAGCTTGGCGCTATTGCAATTCCTGCACCAAATCAGCTTCAGGAGCACGATTTTGAGTATCGTTTTCAGGCTGCAGGCATAAAGGCTATTCTTTGTACTGCAGACGGTGATACTGCTCACCAGGTTGATATGGCTGCCAAAACCTGTCCTACACTTGAGCATAAAATTATTGTTAACGGTACAAGAGAGGGTTGGCGTGATTTTGATGCAGAAAGAATGCTCTTCAGCTCTCATTACGAAAGGGGCGAGGATGCTCCCGGCGGCGATGACCTTATGCTTATGTTCTTTACATCAGGTACAACCGGTTATCCGAAAATCGCAGCACACAATTATAAATATGCATTAGGTCACTTCCATACTGCAAAGTATTGGCACAATGTTGACCCTGAGGGCTTACACTTTACAATTTCCGATACAGGCTGGGCAAAGTCTATGTGGGGTAAGCTTTATGGTCAGTGGCTCTGTGAAGCAGCAACCTTTGTTTATGACTTTGACCGTTTTGATGCTGCCGATATTCTTCCAATGTTTGCAAAGCATAAAATAACAACATTCTGCGCACCACCAACAATGCTCAGAATGATGATTAAACAAGATATTTCAAATTACGATTTCTCTTCAGTTAAGCATATGACAACTGCCGGTGAAGCACTTAACCCTGAAGTTTATCGTCAGTTTGAAAAGGCTACCGGTCTTCAGATTCTTGAAGGCTTCGGTCAGACAGAAAGCACAATGATTATAGGTAATATGACAGGTGCTGACCATAAAATCGGTTCAATGGGTAAACCTGCTCCTATTTATGATGTTAAGCTTGTTGATAACGACGGTAACGAGGTTCCTGTTGGTGAAAACGGCGAAATTGTTGTTAACGTTAAAGATGGTGCACCTTGTGGCTTGTTCACAGGTTACTATAACGACGAGGCAAAAACTAAAGAGGTATGGCACGACGGCTATTATCATACAGGCGACGTTGCATGGCAGGATGAAGACGGCTTCTATTGGTACGTTGGTCGTGTTGACGACGTTATTAAGTCATCAGGTTACCGTATAGGACCGTTTGAAATTGAAAGTGTTATTATGGAGCTTCCGTACGTTCTTGAATGTGGCGTTTCTGCTGCTCCTGACGAGGTTCGCGGTCAGGTTGTTAAAGCAAGTATTGTTCTTGTTAAGGGCACCGAGCCGACAGATGAGCTTAAGAAGGAAATTCAACAATACGTTAAGGAAAAAACCGCTCCTTACAAATATCCGCGAATTGTTGTGTTCAGAGATGAGCTTCCAAAAACTACAAGCGGCAAAATTATGAGAAATAAGTTATAATTATCAAGAGGTGATTAAGGTGCAAGGTAAACGTATTACATTATTTGCAGGGCATTATGGCTCAGGCAAAACAAATATTGCAGTTAATTACGCTTTGTACCTTAAGTCACAAGGTAAAGACGTTGTTATTGCAGACCTGGATATTGTAAATCCGTATTTCCGCACAAGAGACAGTTTGGAGGATTTGACTCAGGCAGGCATACGCCTTATCTCATCTGAGTTTGCTTCATCAAACGTTGATTTACCTGCTTTGCCTCAGGATGTTTATTCAATTCTTGATAATCCTGTGGAAAGTGCTATAATGGATATTGGTGGTGATGATCGTGGAGCATATGCTCTTGGTCGTTATGCCGATGCTATAAAGGCAGAAAATGATTATGAAATGATTTACGTTTTCAATAAATTTCGTCCTCTTACTCCTACTGCACAGGATGCGGCTGAAATTATGGCGGAGATTGAAAATGCTTGTCATATAAAATTCACAGCTATTGTTAATAACTCCAATCTTGGTGCTATGACAACTGCTGAGGATATATTGAATTCTGCAGAAGAAACTGAAAAGCTCAGTAAATTAACAGGCTTGCCTGTAAAAATGACTTCTGTAAGAAGTGATTTAGTTAATAATCCCAACGGAAAAGTCCCGAACCTCTTTCCGCTGACTTTACAAAAAAAGATAGTATAGGGTGAGGAAAATGGCAAAAGTAACATTTGCAGAAAATGTATGCAAGGGTTGCGGATTATGCGTAACTGCTTGTCCAAAAAAGATTGTAGAGCTTGACTCTGCAAAGCTCAATGCAAAAGGGCATCATCCTGCTCATTGTATTGATGAGAGTCAGTGTATCGGTTGTGCTTTTTGTGCAACAATGTGCCCTGACTGTGCAATAACTGTTGAAAGGTAAGGTGAAAAAGATGGGTGAAAAAGTTTTAATGAAAGGTAATGAAGCTATTGCTGAATCTGCTATCAGAGCTGGCTGTATGCATTATTTCGGTTATCCCATTACCCCTCAGACAGAAATTGCTGCTTATATGGCAAAACGTATGCCAAAGGTAGGCGGTGTATTCCTTCAGGCAGAGAGTGAAATCGCTGCTATTAATATGGTGCTTGGTGTCGCTGCAACAGGTAAGCGTGTAATGACATCATCTTCAAGCCCCGGAGTATCACTTAAAAGTGAAGGTATATCATACATAGCAGGTAGCGATGTTCCTGCTCTTATAGTTAACGTACAACGTGGCGGTCCGGGTCTTGGCGGTATTCAACCATCACAGTCAGACTATTTCCAGGCTGTTAAAGGCGGTAGCCATGGTGACTTTAAAAAGATTGTGCTTGCTCCTGCATCAGTTCAGGAAATGGCAGACCTTACTGCTACTGCATTTGACCTTGCAGATAAATATAGAGTGCCTGCAATGATTCTTGCGGACGGTACACTCGGTCAGATGATGGAACCTGTTGAGCTTCCTGATACAGCTCCTAATACATTTGATAAGCCTTGGGCACTTACAGGTACAAAGGGCGAGAGAAAACATAATATTGTTAACTCTCTTTATCTTAAGCCTGAAGAGCTTGAAAAAACAAACTTTGAACGTTTTGCAAGGTATAAAGATATTGAAGAAAATGAAGTTCTTTTCGAAGAATATCTTATGGACGATGCTGAAATCTGTGTTGTATCCTTCGGTATTACTGCTCGTGTTGCAAAAAATGCAATTGTTGAAGCAAGAGCAAAGGGCATCAAGGTAGGTATGATTCGTCCGATTACACTCTGGCCATTCCCTGAAAAGGTGTTAAGAGCTGCAGCAGATAAATGTAAGGCATTCCTTTCAGTAGAAATGAATATGGGTCAGATGATTGAGGATATTAAGCTTGCAACAGAATGCAAGAAGCCTGTATACCTTTGTAACCGTACAGGTGGTATGATTCCTTCACCGGAAGAAGTACTTGCAAAGATTGTTGAAATCAACGAAGGAGGCGACAAATAATGGCTATTGTATTTGAAAAATCAAAAGTATTGACCGATGCACCTCTCCATTATTGCCCCGGTTGTACACATGGTATTATTCATCGTCTTGTTGCAGAAGTTATTGAAGAGTTAGGTATTGAAGGCAGAACAATCGGTGTTGCACCTGTTGGATCCTCAGTTATGGCTTACGATTACTTTACAACAGATTTTATTCAGGCACCTCACGGCAGAGCTCCGGCTGTTGCAACAGGTGTAAAACGTGCAGACCCTGAAAACAACATTGTTTTCACATATCAGGGTGACGGTGACCTTGCTGCTATTGGTACTGCAGAAACAGTTCATGCAGCTGCACGTCGTGAAAATATTACAGTTATTTTCGTAAATAATGCTATTTACGGTATGACAGGCGGTCAGATGGCTCCAACAACACTTCCGGGTCAGGTAACTCAGACATCACCATACGGCCGTGATGTTAATACAGTTGGTTACCCTGTATAGGTTTGCGAGCTTCTTCAGAATGTTGACGGTGCCGCATATCTTGAACGTGTTGCAGTTAATAATCCTGCAAATGTTAAAAAGGCTAAAAAGGCTATAAAAAAAGCATTCCAGAACCAGATTGACGGCAAAGGCTTCTCACTTGTTGAGGTTGTTTCAACTTGTCCTACAAACTGGGGTATGACACCTGAAAAAGCTCTTAAGTGGCTTGAGGATAATATGATTCCTTACTATCCTCTTGGTGTTTATAAAGATATCTACGCAGAGGAGGAGGCAAAATAATGAGCGCATGTAATATTCTTTTTGCCGGCTTCGGCGGTCAGGGTATCCTTTTTGCAGGTAAATTTGTTGCCTACAAGGGTCTTCTTGAAAACAAACAGGTTTCATGGCTTCCTTCATACGGTCCTGAAATGCGTGGCGGTACTGCAAACTGTGGCGTCATTGTAAGTGATGAACCAATCGGTTCACCAATCGTTGGTAAGCCTGACGTTCTTGTTGCAATGAACCTTCCTTCTCTTGATAAATATGAGAATGAAGTTGTTTCCGGCGGTAAAATCTTTATTGATTCAACTCTTATTACACGTAAGGTTGAACGTACAGATGTTGATGTTTTTTACATTCCTTCAACTGAAATCGCTAACGAAAAGGGTATGAGTACTCTTGCAAATATGATTATAACAGGTAAGCTTCTTAAAGAAGTTCCTATGCTTGGTTTTGATAATATCGATGCACCACTCTCAAAGGTTGTATCTGCTCGTCACCAAGATTTGCTTGAAGTAAACAAAACTGCACTTAAACTCGGTTACGATTATTAAGTTTAAGCAGAAAAGAGGTAATTTTTAATGAGTTACAATTTTAAAATTGAAAAAACAACTGCACCAAAAGCAAAGCCTGCAGATGAAAGCAAGCTTGGTTTCGGTAAAATTTTTACAGACCATATGTTTGTTATGAATTATGACGAAGGTCAGGGCTGGCACGACGGCAGAATCGTTCCTTACGGTCCTCTTCAGCTTGACCCGTCATCAATGGTTTTCCACTATGCTCAGGAGCTTTTTGAAGGTCTTAAAGCGTACAGAGTTGCAGATGGTAGCATCCAGCTTTTCCGTCCGCAGAAAAATATTGAAAGAATGAACAATACTTGTGACCGTCTTTGTGTTCCGAGAATTGATCCTGATTTAGCTCTTGAAGCAATCAAGGCTGTTGTTGACGTTGATAAGGATTGGGTTCCTCATAACGACGGTACTTCACTTTATATTCGTCCGTTCATTATTGCAACAGATGCATTTTTAGGCGTTCACGCTTCACACAGCTATATTTTCTGTATTATTCTTTCACCTGTTGGCTCATACTATGCAAACGGTATGGACCCTGTTAAGATTTTCATTGAAAGAGAATATGTACGTTGTGTTAAAGGCGGTACAGGTATCGCTAAGTGTGGCGGTAACTACGCAGCATCACTTATCGGTCAGGAAAAGGCAGATAAAATGGGCTATGCACAGGTTCT
>JAZUMM010000128.1:0-2995 GCA_045603625.1 Acutalibacteraceae bacterium
GTTACAAGTGAAAAAGGTCACCTTGTTACAAGCTTCGGTCTTAAGGTTATGACACCTGTTTATGACCTTATGCAGCAGCTTATTGATGCAGGTCTTACTTCAAAACAGAAATTTTCTGTTGACCCTAAGCCTGTTGATCCAAAGGTTCCTTCAAACTTTGTAAAGGATATTGTTTTCAACAAATTCATGTACACTATGCAGGATAGCTATGATGAGCAGTTAAGAAAATTAGGTCTTGCAAGTGACAAAGCATATACATGTACTTGCTATATGGATGAGGTTGGTAACCTTCCTAAAAAAGGTGATATTCTTTCATGGGCAGAATCAAGTGCGGTTGTATATGCTAACTCTGTTCTTGGTGCACGCTGTAACCGTAACTCAGGTATTATTGAGCTTTTCGGTTCAATTGCAGGCTTTGTTCCTTATTTCGGCCTTGTTACAGATGAAGGAAGAAAAGCAACATGGATTGTAGAAGTTAAATGTAAAAAGAAACCGGAAGCACAGGTTCTCGGTTCTGCTATCGGTATGAAGGTTATGGAAGATGTTCCTTATGTTAAGGGTCTTACAGACT
The DNA here is from genome assembly GCA_045603625.1 of Acutalibacteraceae bacterium. Lineage (GTDB taxonomy): Bacteria > Bacillota > Clostridia > Oscillospirales > Acutalibacteraceae > DTU089. The sequence continues at coordinate 572 of JAZUMM010000128.1, forward strand.
GGATTGGCACAGAGCTTGATGATGCTGCAAAAGCATATCTTAAAGACTTTGGTGCAGCAACTGCATCTAACGGTGCCGTTGGTCTTTATCACATTGACGGTCTTACACCTGAAGCAGTTGAAATGGGCGAAAGCCTTATTGCAGAGAATGCACAGGTATATGTAATTGATGATGAAGAGCTTGAAAGAGTTAAAAATTCTTATCCTGTAATGTGGAAGAATCCTGATAAGGCTCCTAAGCTTTGCTTTGTTGGTTGTCCTCATCTTTCTCTTCAACAGCTTAAAGAGTGGACAGATAACGTTTGTGAAGGTATTAAAAAGAGCGGTAAAAAGAAAGTTACCATTCCAACAGTATTTACTGCAGCTCCTGCGGTTTGTGATGAGTTCAATAAAACAGAGTATGCTGCAAAGCTTGCTGCAACAGGCGTAACACTCAGCTATATTTGTCCTCTTATGTATATGAACAATCCTTTAGCTAAAAAGGGTAGGGTAATTACAAACTCAAACAAGCTTCGTACGTACACAACATCTCGTTACTACACAAGTGAAGAGATTCTTGATATAATCACAAAGGGGGCAAAATAAGATGAAAACATTTAAAGGTCGTCCTGTAGTGCCGGGCACAGCAGAAGCAACAGCTCTCGTTTCACATGGTGGTTTTAACACACTTGCATCTTTCCAGACTGCACTTCAATTTGATAAGCCTGAAGATAAAACTGCAAAATGCGGTGACCAGAACAATGCAGATATTTATGAAAAGCCAATGGGTGGTTCAGCTCTTTGTCTTCCTCAGACAATTGGTTCAACAACAGGCGGTATGGTTCTTTACTGTGCAAAGGTTATGGGTAAGAGCCCTGCTTGCATGCTTTTCTCTGAGCATATAGATTCACTTGCTGCTGCAGGCTGTATTCTTGGCTCTGTTTGGACAGATACACCAATGCCAACAGTTGATTGCCTTGGTGAAGAGTTCCTTAACACAGTTAAAACAGGTGATAAGATTAAAGTTTACGAAGACGGTACAGTTGAAATTCTTTAATTAATAAAACAAAAAACGTAGGTTCAAATGAACCTACGTTTTTATTTTATTTTAATTTTTATGACGGATATTTGTGGCAATCACCGTCGCTACCGCCGTCACAGGTTACCGTTACGGAGCAATATGTTTTATCAGGGTTAGGTGTAAGGGTTACATAAATTGTACCGTCGCCGGGACAATACGGAATTTCATTTTTGAAAATCTCAGTTTCAATAAGCTCTCTTGTTGAATCAATCATACCGTTATTCCATGCAGTTAAGGTTCCGCTTTCACCGTCGGAGGTTATTTTAAATGTAAATTCCTCGTTGAATGGGTACTCCATAGCCCAAACACGTACGTCGTGAGCAATTTTATCTGTTTTTACACGGCAGATTTTTATTCTGTTATGTTTTTGTATACCGTTATAAATGGGTATTGAAACTGCAAGAAGAATACCCATGATTGCAACAACTACTACTAATTCAATCAAAGTAAAACCTTTTTTTGAGTTTAAAAATTTATACATTGCGGTCACCTTTCCTGAAAATGTATGAATTACTTAAATTCAATATACCACAAATGTAAAAAAAAGTAAATAGAGGAAAAAATAAATAGTATATTAAAAAAACACACCGTAAGCTTACGGTGTGTTTTTTCTGTTTAAAATTAGATAATACCCTGAGCCATCATAGCATCTGCAACCTTAATAAAGCCTGCAATATTTGCACCTGCAACAAGGTCGTAGCCGAGGCCATAGCTTTCTGCAGCGTTTGCAGAGTTATCGTGATTTTCTTTCATGATTTGTTGAAGTCTTGCATCAACTTCTTCTGCAGACCAGCTGTATCTCATAGAGTTCTGACCCATTTCAAGAGCAGAAACAGCAACACCACCGGCATTAACTGCTTTTGAAGGAGCAACAACCTTAACATTTTCTTTAAGGTATTCAAGAGCATCATTTGTTGTTGGCATGTTAGCAACCTCAATGTAATACTGAACGCCGTTTTCAACAATCTTCTTTGCTTCATCCATATTAATTTCGTTTTGTGTTGCGCAAGGCATAGCAACGTCAACCTTTACGCCCCATGGCTTTTGACCCGGGAAGAATTCTGCACCGAATTTATCTGCATAATCCTGAACTTTGTCGCGACCGGATGCTCTCATTTCAAGCATGTATTCAATCTTTTCGTCTGTTGAAATACCGTCTTTATCGTAAACATAGCCGTCAGGACCTGAAATTGTAAGAACCTTACCGCCTAATTCAGTAATTTTCTTTGCAGCGCCCCAAGCAACGTTGCCGAAGCCTGAAAGTGCAAAGGTTTTGCCCTTAATATCTTCACCAAAGTGTTTGAATACTTCACATGCATAGTATGTTGCACCAAAGCCTGTTGCTTCAGGACGAACAAGTGAACC
>JAZUMM010000129.1:0-4071 GCA_045603625.1 Acutalibacteraceae bacterium
TGTACCGAGAACACCTGCAATTGTCTGAACAAGCAACTCACTCATATACCTGCACCTCCGAAAAGAATAATAGCAACAATAAATCCGAAGGCGACCATAACTGCAGTCAAAATTGCCTGAACAAGCTGAATAATACCTGAAACAGTATCACCAAAAAGCAAATCGCGTATTGCGTTACCAAAGGCAAGACCGGGAATAACAAGCATAATCGTACCAATCATAATGGCATCAATATTATTGCCCAAGCCCAGCTTATATACTAAAAGTCCTGTAACGGCACCAAAAAAGGATACTGCAACAGTATAAAGCATCTGATTGCCGAATTTGATTTTGTGCAAATTCAAGGCAGATACCACAAGACCTGCAATGGCAGCGGCTAAGCCGTCAAGAAGCGAACCGCCAAAAAATACCGCAAAGGCACCTGCGGCAATAGGACCGCCTATAAGTGAAAGGTAACGGTTGAATGGTCTTGAATTAAGAATTTCTTCAAGAGTTTCATCAATAACCTCTAAGGATATTTCACCTGAACATATAGACCTTGAAAGGTTATTTATTCTGTCAAGCCTGTACATATTATTAACGGTTTTGTAAACTCTTCGCATATTATCTGCCGAGGAGCCATCCTTCATTCTGACACTTGCCATAACAAGTGACGGAAGAGCAAAAACATCTGTATGCACCGCACCGTAGGCAGAGCAAATTCTTTTAACAGTATCCTCTATTCTGTTAGGCTCACCGCCACACTTCAAAAGTCCCTCACCAATATCAAGAGCCTTGCCAAGTATGTAATCTGCGGTGTATAAGGAAGTATCTAAACTGCTGATAACAAGAGTGTCATTTTCTCTTTTTTCAGTTTTATTTTTTTTGAACAAAGTCTTCACCTGTATTACTTGTTTTTTCTGAAATCAATGTAATCCTGCAAAATAATATCTGCCGCAACTGCATCCACAACGCTTTTACGTTTTTTACCGCGAACATTATTTTCGCTGAGTATTCTGTGTGCAGAAACTGTGGTAAGTCGTTCATCCCAAAACACAACGGGAATTGAAGTAAGCCCCTTAATAAGCTCACCAAGCTCCTCGCAGGCATCTGCCCTGAAGCCCTTTGAACCATCCATATTTTTCGGAAGACCGATTACAATTGTTTCCGCCTTTTTTTCAGTTGCTAAAAGAACGATTTTTTCTGCAAGAGTCTGTGCATTCCATTCTGTTAAAACGCACACAGGTGATGCAAGCATTTCAAGCTTATCGCATATTGCAATACCTGTACGCCTGTCACCGTAATCTACTGACATTATAACCATATTACTGCTTTTCTCTTTACTATTTATTACGTCTCTATCCCCAAGCCTGCATCATTGCAACGGCAACGTCCTGTTGAACAGAGGTAGGCTCCGTTGTGGCAGGAACATCCGATGCTGATACCGTTGTGTCCGGTGCCGTGGTTGACGGCGGAACAGGCTCGGTAGGTTGAGTTGTATTAGGTTGTGTTGTAACAAACGGTGGTTGAGTTACAGGCGGTTTTTTTGTTGTTGAAGCGGCTGTTGTAGTTGTTGTGGCTGAGGTTGCCGTGTTAGGAATAATATCAGGTATACCCTCACCGATACCGTTTCTTATTGCACAGTCCTTACATTTAGAAGGCACGTTACTGCTCTTATAGTAGCCTGTTGCTGTACTAGCGCATTTACTTGTTGCAATATCGCCCGATATTTTACAGTAGCTTCTTGTAACAACACCTGTGGAGCTTGGGAACGACATATCCTCAAGACCCTCGTGTGCCGCATTCATAACCTCTCTGTACAATTTACCTGCAGGGTTACCTGAGGTATTTGTAATTGGTTCAGGAATATCGTAACCGTACCAGCAGGCAGCAACGTAATACGGTGTGCCGCCAACGTACCAACGGTCGTGGTCATCGGAGGTTGTACCTGTTTTACTGAAGTTAGTAAAGCCCTCAACACCGTAACCGCTACCTGTACCTCTTGTGGAAACAGTTTCAAGAAGCTCGCGCATAACACCTGACGTGCTTTCGGAAATTACCTGCTTACCCTCTTCATCACCACGTGAAAGAATAACGTCTGTACCGTCGTTATTAGTTACCTCGTAATATGAATACGGCTCATAATAATAACCGTTATTACCGAAAATTGCATAAGCAGAAGCCATTTCAAGTGTTGTGGTACCGCCTGAGGAACCGCCAACGCAGATTGTTGAAACGTTACCGTCGTAGCGGGCATCCTCTTCATCTGTTATAAAGTGACCGAATTTAAGGTCATCAATAAGGAATTCAAAGCAAGGGCTTATGCCTAACTGACGAACAATCTGAGCAGGAACCGTATTATATGACTGCTGAAGAGCATATTGAACGGTAACAAATTTATTAGGTGAGCCTGCATTACCGCCATAGTTTACAGGCCAACGTGATGAGCCAAGCCTTATACCGTAGTTCTGTACCATTGTTGACCATGTAATAAAGTCTTCCTCAATACCCGGTGCATATACAGAAATCGGCTTGATTGAAGAGCCGGGCTGACGCGGAGAATTACAAGCGCGGTTAAGACCACGGAAGCTCTCTTTTTCGCCTGCACCGCCTACCATAGCAACAACTCTGCCTGAGTAATCCATAACAGTAATGGCAGCCTGTGCTGCAGGGTCATCCTTTGTATTTTTTTCATCAGGCATTGTTTTACGGTTAATAAATACCTCTTCTGCATCACGCTGAACGTCAAGGTCAATTGCAGTATAAATACGTAAACCGCCAAAGAAAACCTTACGCCAAGCCTCAGTATAGGTTAAGTTATATTCAACCATCAAGTCATCAATAACCTGATCAATAACGTATTCAACATAGTAAGAGGTTTCGCCGTTATATTTAACGTCCTCCTCGGTATACTCCTTATCCTCATCCTCTTCAGGGTCAGGAGTAACCTGGCTACCCTGATAATTATCGCTGTTTGTGAAAATAAGCTCGTAATCAAGTGCCTCTTCATACTGCGCCTTTGTTAAGGAGCCGTTTTCATACATAGCAGTAAGGCAGTACCTCTGCCTACCCATATTACCATCTTCATCCTTTTCAAGAAGAGCAGCAAGACCGTCCTCTGTTAAGGGGTCAAAGGTTGCAGGAGCCTTTGTAATTGAAGCAATAACAGCACATTCGGCAACGTTTAAATCCTGAACGTTTTTACCGAAGTAAATTTCTGCAGCGGTTTTAATACCGTAACAACCGTTACCAAGGTAAATGGTGTTAAGGTAGAACTCCATAATAGTCTTTTTATTGTAATGCTTTTCAAGGTTAAGAGCATTTAAAATCTCATAAAACTTACGTGAAACAGTTCTGCCGTTTTCTTCGGTAACGTTTTTAATAAGCTGCTGAGTTATGGTAGAAGCACCACGCTCAAAGCCTGATTTTGCAACACCGAAGGCAGTACCGTACCAGTCAACGCCCTGATGCTCGTAAAAACGCTTGTCTTCAAGGTCAACAAAGGCATCAACCATAGCCTGAGGAATTTCATCATATTCAACCCAAACACGATTTTCTGCACCGTGGAGCCTTAAAAGCTCAACAAGCTCCCTGTTAGAGTCATAACCGTAGATAATACTTGTCTGAGCCTGATTTGCTCTGTAAATATCAAGGTCAATTTTCTTTTCTCCGTTAATATACTCGTTGGCATACTTGTACACGTAGTTACAAGCAACTGTTGCGCATATTAAAATAATGGAGAATGTAACAAAGCTTACACGCCATATTGTACGGAAAACTGCTCTTGCAACCTTGTGCTCCTTTTTAGGCTTTCCGTTCCTTTTAAGCTTTACTCCTTGGGGATTCTGCTTTGTTTTGTTTGTAGATTTTTTAGTAGCTTTAGGGTTTTGTTCTTTCACTTAAAGATACCTCCAAAAACATTTCACGTTAATAAAATAAATCAAATATATATTCAAGGCATATTGTTAATAATTGTTTTAGCAACTGCCATATCAAAAGGTGTTGTAAGCTTAATGTTAACGTCTGCGCCCTCAACAAGGCGTACACGGTAACCTCTGTCGGCAAATATGGAAGCAACGTCGGTATACTGCT
>JAZUMM010000130.1:0-2085 GCA_045603625.1 Acutalibacteraceae bacterium
GAGTTAACAAAAAACTCTCGGTTTATATTTTTAATATTTAAAGCTTGTGTAATGAGCATTTATACTTAATTTACAAGATAAATCAGATGTACCTGAGGTTGTATTAATTGTAGCATCAACAAAAACATCGGAATAATGCTTAATATCAACAAATTTACCTGCAGGCGTCAGCGTTGCGGTGATTTTGTAATTTTTATAGTTAAAATTACCTTTACTGAAGCTATTAATTACAGTATTGTTTGTTTTATCATTTAAAATTGAATTTGCAAAATCATCTCTGTAAATTAAATCACAAGACATTAGTTTTATACCCTGTACCTCTGTTTTTGCCGGGTTAATCTGGTCAGCTAAAATTATCTCAACAATATAATTGCTTCCTGATTTTTTCCAGATAACGTTTCTGATATATGTTGAGGTGCAATTGCTTACAGGCATATTGTTTTTTGCATCGGCAGAGCCTTTTGCATATACGTTGGCAATTGCATCTGCCTCTGCTGTTAAAAAGCTGCTTATAATTGTACTGATTGTTCCTGAAAGTGCAGGTAAATCAGTTAAAGTAACGTTACCGTTAATGCTTTGCCACGACTTTTTTGTGTACCCTGCAACACCCTTATCGTGAATCTCTTTTGCAGCCTTCTGATAAGCTGCTAACGGATTTTTTTCAATATCATTAACAACAGGCATAGATACAATTCCTGAGCCCGGATCCTTCCACGGCTTTGTTGTGTATACATTTGACTGTTCTTGTGTTGTTGCAGGTTTTGTTGTGGTAACAGGCTTTGTTGTACCGCCTGCTTGATTTTGTGTTGAGCTTTGTGTACCTGCAATTGTTGTACCGGGAACTGTGGCGCCTGCAGGTACAGTAACGGTGCTGTTTTGTGTACCTGTAACATCCGAACCGTTAACTGCAGTTGTACCCGACTTTGTTGTGTCACCCTTTGTTTCATCACCGGAACAAGCAGGAAGAAGAAACGTAAAAAGCAGAACAAAAATCATTAAAAATGCAATTTTCTTTTCCATAAAGTTCACCTCTGTTAGATATCTGCCTCAAATATACCTATTGACTCTCTGCCGGTCAAATTATTTGAAACGTTACGTGCGTTGAAATATATTCTGATTTTATTTTCATATTTTGCAAGACAACACGCATACACGTATTGCGCCATCCATTTATTATCACTGCATACTTGAGGAACCAAAAACTGTTTAACGTAGTCAAAGTGAATACCATCATCAGATTTTAAAAGCATTATTGCAGAATGACTTTTGCCATCCTTCTCAAAAAGACCGTTCTGAAGACCGATGTAACAATCCTTTAATTCATAAACCTTTAAGCAGCCTGAGCAAAGATTAAGGAACTCTGTATTTTTATCGGGCTTGATTATAGGTTCATCAATAGACTTATAGCTTTGTGTAATATTGTCACTTTCTGCATAAGAAATGTAAGTAGGCTCACAAAAACCGCAATCCTCAATAAAAGTCTGGCCACAAGAATAATAAAGGCGATTTTTGCCGTTAATCTGAAGCAAAAACGGATTTGAAATTGCATAGCCTTTATTATATTTTTCGTACTCTTTTGTATTTTTGATTACAGGGAATGGCTTTGACCAGTTAACTAAATCAGTTGACTCAACGCAATAAATCTCAGATTCCCATTTAGCGCCCACAAGTGATAACAAATTAAATATAACAGGTCTTGTTCTTTCATAAAAGAGGTAATATTTACCATCAATATAATTTACATTGGGGCGCATAGCATTCGAAACGATTTTACTGTGCCTTTTAAAATCAATACCGTTATTACTCACGTAATGGTAAACACCGAAAAATGTGTGACAGAATAAATGAAATTTACCGTCGTGAGCTACATCAGGTGTCAAAACACTAGGGTCAGCAATAACAAAGCTGTTTAATGGATTTTTTAACACGGGGTTACCCTCAAACAACTTAAAATCAAGATTTAAAAATTCGTTAAAAGAAATGTTTTTCATATACTTAATCCTTAAAAAATAAATATATTTTTATTTTAACATATAATATAATTAATGCAACAAAAAAATGACCCATATTTAAAGGGTCATTTTT
>JAZUMM010000131.1:0-5263 GCA_045603625.1 Acutalibacteraceae bacterium
TGTGTAATAAATGATATATCCTCGTCTTTTTCTAAAATCTCTGCCATTTGTTCCGTGGCTGAAAGGGCATAGTAAACCCATGCGTTTTCAATGGCAGTCATATCTGCCTTTTTGCCCCAATCAGGCCAATCCCATGAGCCACCGCGATGAACAACAAGATTATTTTCGCCAATTTCCCAAAGCTTCAGATAGTCAAGGGAAGGAGCATAAACCTTTTCAAGAAAGGCTTTGTCACCTGTGTATTCATAGTAAGTAAGGAAGCCCACAATTCCTGCAAGCTGTTGAACAGGAAGCTCAAAATAGTCACCGTTTATAGGCACCACAGTCTGAAGCACGTTTGTGTCATCTGTGTGAGAGAGCATTGCTTCTACACCTTTTTGGTACAGCAGGTACGAGTTGCTGTCCATTGAGTACATAGTCATAATCATTTCGCTTGTAACGTCGCCCCACCATTGAGCTCTTTCTCTGTCAGGGCAATCCATAAAGCTATCACGCATAGTAACGTAAAGCGTACGCAGGGATTTTTGCCACAGCGTGTTCATAAATTCGTCTTCACACTCAAAGTCTCCGCAGAATGAACTGTTGTAGCCTGTTTCACGGTACATTAATGAAATAATTTTAACGCCTGCGGGTATGTGGTAGGTGATGTGTTCACCGTTGAACCAGCCCAAAGCTTCAAATTCCTGTTCGCCATCTTTTGTTATGTATGTAGAAGAAACTGCACCGATTAAAGTATTTTCAGTTGTTATGCGGATTTTTTCACCTGCGGGTGCTACAATTTTCAAGTAAGGTGTAACCTGGGCGTTATACGGAATATCCATAGTAATTTTTTCGCTGAAAAGACCGTCTATGGTATAGTTACGGTATTTTTCTGAATTTTCATAGTCTTTAAGGCCGTAATCCTTTAAAAGGGGAATACCGCGAGGATAAAGCTTGCCGTAAACACCTTCACCACCGGTAGCGTATTCAGTTGCATTTTCCCAGGATGAAGTATCGTAGGCTACACTTGTCCAATCGCCGATATCCTCTCTTGCATCAAAGTAAATACTGTATTCGGGAAGCCTGTAGTTAGGCGGATAAAAAGAACTGTCAATATAAGCGGTGTTCCGTTTTACTTTCCAGCTTTTATCGGATATTATGCTGATGTTTTCGCTCTTTGCTTCAAAAATAAAACCGCCTTGACCGCTACCGCAATAAGAATAGCTTGTTTCGTTATCCCAGTACCATACAAGTGCACAGATTGAATTCTCGCCCTTTTTAAGGTAAGGTGCAATATCAACACTGTCGTAGTAACCGCTGTTTTTATCGGGACCGCGTTTTACACTACCCTCAAAAACAACGTTTACGCCATTTATGTAAAGCCAGTATTTTGAATCTGCTGAAATGTGGGCGGTAAGTGACTGGGGTATATTATTGAGATTAACCTTTTTGTTAAGGCACATCCAGACGTTTGGTGTGGTAAGATTGTATTTATTCCATATCCATTTTGCACTCCAATTATTTTTTTCTTCGGTAGAAATTACGGAGTATTGGGGGATACTTTCGGGGATTGTGTAATTGTTTGAAAAAGGTACCATCGTCGGGTCACCCCATGAAAAAAGTGAATTAATAAAAGCGGCTGCTATTGCAATATAAGAAATAATTGTTTGTATAATTCTCATTGGAACCTCCGTGAATGTGTTTGAGGTGAAAAGCTTTTATATATTTTATCACAAGCGGTATATAAATTCAATGTATGTGTTATGCTTCGAAACAAAAGTCAAAAGCAAAAATAAGCATATTTATAAAAAACACACCGCAATCAGTATTGCGGTGTGTTTTTGCAAGCAAAAATCAGTTTAATTTTCAATTAATCAGGATACTTAACCTTTCTGCCTGTAAAAAATTCAACAGTGGATTGACATATTTTCATAAAGCCTTCTTGAACAGCGCCTTTTACTGCAAGCTCAAATGCAATTCTTTTTGAGTATTTGTCACCGTTATCCTTTGCGGTTTCAATATAATCAAAGTCAAAAACATCGTAAAGCCGTTCAACTCTTGTTTCGTAGGTGGAGGTATCGTTTTCATCAATCTCAACCACACGGTAGCCATACTGAGTTGTATAAGCCAAGCCTTTGTAACGTGTCATAGGTGATGTGTAAATATCAATATTCTGATTTCTCACGCCGAAAGCATTTGTATGGTCATGACCCGTAAACATTGCCAAAACATCGCCTGTTTCTACCAGAGCCTCAAACTGTCCGTCATTGTAATAACCGGGGCAAGGTTTTTCGTTAAGCATACCATAGTTTGTTTCTTCAGGGTCAAACATATAGTATTCACCTTCGTTGTAAATATGTTCAACTGTATAAGGGTGCTTAGAATCTGACTTTTTAAGAACATCGTAAATCTCAGGAACAATTATGTGCTGGAAAACAACAGAGTTAACTGTTTCGCCACCATTTTCTTCTTTGAGTTTTGCGGATGTTTGCTTGTACCATTCTATTTGCTCTGTTCGTACACGGTCATAATGTCTGGGCTCATCTTCGTCATAATCGCCTGAGTCAAATACCCAAAGATTGAATTTTACTTTGTCACTATCAGATGCAAGAACAGGAATGTTAAGAGTTGCACAGTTTTTGAAATTCACGGTATCATCTACTGATATAGTGCAAGAAAAGGTCTGGTAATATTCCATAATATCCTGTCTTGTCATTGGGCCTTTTTCTGAATCGTGGTTGCCGAGTGTAACGGCAACAGGAATCTTTCGTGATTCAAATATATTCATCAGGGCATTAATCAGCTTTTTTGTTTGTTCAGGGTCATCGTAGGGATGTGTATTGTCGCCTGAAAGAACAACAAGGTCAGGCTTTTCTACGTCACACGCCTCGGCAATTACCCATATTGAAGCATCAAAATGTTTATCGTCAGCAAGATGTGCATCGGCAATCTGAAGTATTTTAAGCTTGCCGTTGGAATCAAATCTGATTGTTTTATCTGTTGTGTTTTGAGGGTTTGCGGGTTCAAAGTTTATGTTTGTATTTTCAGGTTCAATCTCAAAATAAATTATTCCGATTATAAAAATACCAAGTAATACTGATAAAACAGAAAGTATAATTTTTTTTGCAAGTTTTCTTTTTTTCATTTTTTATCTCCTGGAAATGTGTGTTGAAATGTTTGTTAACAGCATGAATTTTACCATAAATTTTAAAATATAACAATAGAAAAGTTTTGTTTTCTTTTTAATTTGTACAAAAAATATTGTTTTTGCTTTATTATTGTGTTAAAATTGACTAAATTGATTTTGGAGATGATGTAATGCTGAAAAATAAAAAAGCGTCTGTTACAGATGCTTCATCTAAAGCATATATTGATGGTGATGGCAAATATATTTCAAAATTTGAATATGTTTGTGTTATGCTTTCACGAATAGGCGGTATGTTTGGAACTACGCTTACAGGCTCACTTGCAGCTGCATTTTTGCACGAGCTTTATTACGGACCTGTTGGTGTTGATGCAGATGGTATTGCAGATATTCTTGCCGTTCAGACAACGCTTACAACTATTTTAGGTATATTAGTAGGTATTGTTTCAGGCTTTATTATTCAAAAATGGAAAACACGTTGGGGAAGATACCGTCAATGGTACCTTATATGCCTGATTCCTGTTTTCCTTCTTACAACGTTGTTCTTTTATGTTCCGGAGGGCTGGAGCGTTGAGCAAATGACGCTTTTCCGTTATGGTATAGCTTGTTGTCAGACAGTTTTTAATGCATTTAATAATGCCGGTCAGAACATTGTTCAGGTTATTTCACCTAACCATAAGGAAAAGAAAACTGTTGCCACAATTTGGCAGTTATCTTATTATGTTGGCTACGGTGCGGCATATTTAGGTACATTCTTCTACGGCCTTTTCAGCGACGACAAAAACAAGATGTATATGACACTCGCTATTGTTGCAGCCAGCGTTACTGCATTCGGTAACCTTATGTGTGCTCTTTTCTGTAAAGAGAGAATTGAGCTTCCGAAAAAGGAAAAGGTTAAAATTACAAAAGCAGTTTTCTCTCTTTTCAAATATAAGAATTACCGTGCATACCATGCAATTCAATGGGCACACGTTTTGGCTATGCTGGGTAAAATGTCAACTTACCTTGCTGCTATTACGGTTGGTTCTTCAAAGAATCTTCTTCTTACATTGCCGACTGCTATCGGTACGGTTGTTGGTAACCTTATTGCTACTAAGCTTTCAAAGAAATACGAGCCTACAAAGCTTCTCAAATTCTGCGGACCGTATTCACTTATTTCAGCAGGTGTCCTTTTTGGAATTTGTTTTGTTGAAGCTCAATTCGGCATTATGTTCTTTAAGGGCTGGAACAGTATATTCTTCTATTTGTTCTACTTTATTTTTGGTATAGGTATTGGTATTCAAGAGCTTTCAACATCACATCTCAATGTTGAATTTTATGACTATCTTGAATGGGAAACAGGCGAAAGAATGGAAGCAGTTCAGGGTATTGTTCCCGGTTGGATTCAAACAGGCCTTAACTATTTAAGAGAAATTACAATTCCTTTTATGATTGCATGGGTAGGCTACAAATCATCTGAAGAAGGCGACCTTGTTGCTACAATGCAGGCTCAGCCTACATACCTTAATACTTGTTTGTGGATTCTTGCATTCCTTGTATTTGGTTATGCTATTGCTAATGTTATTAAGTCTATTATTCTTCACACATCCTATGATATTGAGGGCGAAAAGAAAGAGCAGATGTATCGCGACCTTGAAAAAATACGCGCACAACGCCATAAAGAAAATGAAAGTGCGTAAAATCAGATGTATTTGAATTATTAAATAAGTATTAATGAAAGAAACACGACTGAAAACAAAAGGTTTTCAGTCGTGTTTTATGACTTTTTCGCCTATGATACAAAATAGGGAGAGGTTACAATTTGATTGAGAGGGTTACGAATAGACAAAAAATATGATTTAAGAAAAAACAAAAATATCTATTTTGATTCAATATTAAGTGCTTCATGAGAAGCCTTATAAGAAAATAATTTACTGTCAAATCCTTCAATCACCAAATATTTATCACCATCTGAATTTGTGTTCCATTTATCATTGGGGACGTTTAATTTAATAATTGTGCCTTTTACCTTTTCGCAAATGATTTCACTTTCAGGATTGGCAAAAGAGAGAGTATGTACTCTGCAATCTTCCTTAAGAGCGTTGTGGAAAACTCTCTCACTAAAGCGGTGAGAGAGTTTTTTATAATCTTATTTGTCAG
>JAZUMM010000132.1:0-1746 GCA_045603625.1 Acutalibacteraceae bacterium
GTATGCAGGAGAAAATTACTCAACGAGTTGATATGTGTGTTGATGTGCAAGCACCGGTAGAAAAGAATCAGACTTTTGGTAAGATTTATTTTGAAATTGATGGTAAAAAAATAGGAGAATGTACGGTTTTATCAGAAAAAAGGTTTGAGCGAAGAAATACTTGGTTTATCTTTTCACTTTTATGGTCCACTTTTGCAAAAAAATCATAAATATCTATTGAAAAAAATGTGTTTTTAGGGTAAAATATTAAAAACATTATAACATAAAGCGAGGACTAATTCAAAATGGCGTTAAAACTTAACGATAATTATGTTAAGAATTTTGTTACTGATGATGAATTAAAGGCTATGGCCGGTGCTGTTGCTGATGCTCATCAGAAAATTGCGGATAAAAGTGGTGAAGGCTCTGACTTTTTAGGTTGGGTTGACCTTCCTGTAAATTATGATAAAGAAGAATTTCAGCGAATTAAGGTTGCTGCAGAAAAAATTAAAAATGATTCAAAAGCACTTGTTGTAATCGGTATCGGCGGTTCATATCTTGGTGCTCGTGCGGCAATCGAATTCTGTAAATCACAAAACTACAATCTCGTATCAAAGGATACTCCGAATATTTATTTCAGCGGTAACTCAATCAGCGGTAATTCACTTTCAGAGCTTGTTGACTTGGTTAAGGATGTTGATTTTTCAATCAATGTTATCTCAAAATCAGGCACAACAACTGAACCTGCAATTGCTTTCCGTATTTTCCGTGACCTTCTTATTAAAAAGTATGGCGAGGAAGAAGCAGCAAAAAGAATTTATGTTACAACTGATAAGGCAAAGGGTACTCTTAAGGAGTTTTCTGATAAAGCAGGTTACGAAACATTCGTAGTACCTGATGATGTTGGCGGACGATATTCAGTTCTTACTGCAGTCGGTCTTCTTCCGATTGCTGTTGCGGGAATTAATATTGATAAAATGATGCAGGGAGCACAGGATGCTCGTCAGGCATATAGTGTCTGCGATATCGAAAAGAACGATTGCTATAAATATGCTGCACTTCGCAATATCCTTCTCGGTAAGGGTAAGGCAGTTGAGCTTATGGTTGCATATGAGCCTGATTTCACAATGATGAATGAGTGGTTCAAGCAGTTGTTTGGCGAAAGCGAAGGTAAGGACGGTAAGGGTATTTTCCCTGCAAGCGTTGTATGTTCAACAGACCTTCACTCAATGGGACAGTATATTCAGGATGGTGTGAGAATGTTATTCGAAACATCCGTTATGTTTACAAAACCCAAGAGAGAGGTTATAATAGAAGAAGACGAAGTGAATGCTGACGGTCTTAACTTCCTTGCTGGTCAGTCTATGGACTTCGTTAACCGTAGAGCTTTCCTCGGTACAGTTCTTGCTCATGTTGATGGTGGCGTGCCGAATATCTGTATTGAAGTTCCTGAAATGAACGAATATGAATTCGGTTACCTTGTGTATTTCTTTGAAAAGGCTTGTGCTGTTTCAGGATACATTTTAGGTGTTAATCCGTTTAATCAGCCTGGTGTTGAGAGCTATAAAAAGAATATGTTTGCACTTCTCGGTAAGCCGGGATATGAGGCTGAAAAGGAAGCTTTATTAGCAAGAATTAAATAATATTATTATCATCAAAGGGAAATGACCACCCTTTAATTAGGGTGGATAATAAATATATAGGAGGAGATAATATGATTTCTCTTATTATCGGTAAAAAAGGAACAGGAAAAACAAAGGTACTCGT
>JAZUMM010000133.1:0-5311 GCA_045603625.1 Acutalibacteraceae bacterium
CACCTGCATAAACGCGAAGACGTGCAATAGCAGCTCTGCCGATTGTGTTATCGGGAAGCATACCCTTAACGGCTTTCTTAACTGCAAATTCGGGTTTTTCTTTCATAAGAATACCGTACTTAACGGATTTAAGATTACCAACATAACCTGTGTGATGATGATAATATTTGTCTTCAAGTTTGTTACCTGTAAGAACGATTTTTGCAGCGTTGATGATGATAACGCTATCACCGCAATCTGCGTGTGGAGCAAATGTAGGTTTGTGCTTACCGCGTAGAAGAACAGCTGCTTCAACAGCAACTTCACCAAGAGTTCTGCCTTCTGCATCAAGAACATACCACTGGCGCCCAGTTTTGCCTTTTGGCATATAAGTAGACATAACAGTTACCTCCATAATAGTTTCGGGACATAATTAACCCCGCATTGCCTTGATATATTATCACAGCAACACGGAGTTGTCAACACTTTTTTTGAAGTTTTTTTAAATATCAAACCACATCTCGCAAATGCTCGTTTTTTGTCGTTTTTTCATATATTTTTCTCACTTGCGATTTTCAAAAAAATATACAAAAGACGAGAATTTTATTTGGCAAGTTTGCTATAATCCTTAACTATTGTTACCCTGTTCTTTTTACGTTTTCTCTTTTTACGTGTATTGTTAATTATAAACACAAAAATTATAAGCACAAGAACAACACCGATTATAATTATAACAAGTGTTTTTGAACTGAAAACATTTTCAAGCCAGCTGAACATAGCCCACAAATGATTCTTTTTAACATCCTGCTGTGCTACAAGCGTAATTTCACCGACAAGCATATCGCCATACATAAGATTTGCCGTACCTATTACATCACCTTTTTTAACCGGTGCAGAAACCTCTTCGGGAAAGTTATCACTTAAAACAACCTCCATATCATCTATGGAAATATCCTCGTGTACAACAGCTGTAATATCAGCAGACGGTACAAGAGCAACGTAATCGTTCCCCCTGCCGAATTTAACTGCAACCTCGCCTACGTTATAAGTATTATCTGCAAGAATTTTCATTTTGATGTTATTAAAAGCCCATTGAAGCATATACCTGCAGGTTGCAAAAGAGTTGTTCATGGTCTGTCCGTTTTCAAAATAACTGTAACCGCCTTTCATAGCAACAGCTATGTAGGTATAGCCATCTTTTTTTGCACTTGTAACAAGGCAAGCGCCGGCTTTATCTGTTGTACCTGTTTTCAAACCTTCTGCGCCCTCATAATAATGAGGGTTACAATCGTTAAGAAGTGCATTTGTATTGTAAAGGTACCTATTTTCATTGTATTTATTTGTTGGTGGCATTGTTTTACCGTATTTTGATGAAATAGCCTTTAATGTATCGTTTTTTAACGCTTCTTTTGCAATGAGATACATATCGTACGCCGTTGTCTGATTTTGTGTTGTACCGTTAAAGCCCTCAATTGATTCGTCATCAAGACCATGGGGATTTGCAAAAAAGGTATTTGTACAACCAATGGACTTACAATATGTATTCATTTCATCAACAAATGCCTGCACATCACCGTTACCGTAATACTCTGCAAGAACAACCGCCGCATCATTTGCGCTGGGAAGCATAAGACAATACATTAACATTTCCAACGAAACAACCTCATCAGCAAGAAGACCGACAATTGAACTGCCTGTACCCAAAAGACTATCGACTGCATCACGTGAACAAGTAATTTGCGTATCAAACGGGTCATTTTTTGACATTACTACAAGAGCAGTAACAATTTTTGTGAGCGATGCAGGAGCAGTAACCTCATAAGCATTTTTACTGTAAATTATTGTATCAGTATCTGCATTTACAAGAAGTGCAATTTCTGATTCATAATCAGGTGCATCAATATCATAAACACCATTTGTTGTTTTTACACCATCCTCTTCGGTTGCAAAACCAACAACAGAAATTGACGGAATAAGTAATATTAAAGAAAATATAAAAATCAGTAATTTTTTCATAGACAAACACCAATAAATATTATAAAATATAAAAAGATAAATTATTAATCTCAAGTAATAAACACATTATAACATTTTTATTTACAAAGTTAAATAGAAAAACGCAAAAAAGGAGAACAAAATAATGGTTTTTGTTACCGGTGATACACACGGAGACCCTAACCGTCTTTCAAAAAAGGTTTTAAAAAATCTTAATGAAAATGATACATTGATTGTATGCGGTGATTTTGGTTTTATATGGGATAAATCAAAATCAGAGCAAAGAATTTTAAAATCACTTTCAAAAAGAAAATACAATATATGCTTTATAGACGGTACACACGAAAATTTTGACTTGCTTAATGCTTACCCTCTCACAATTTGGAATGGCGGTAAGGTGCACCAGATTTCAGATAATATTTTCCACCTCATGAGAGGACAGATTTTTGAGATAGACGGACTTAAAATTTTCACTATGGGCGGTGGCGAAAGCCCTGACCTTGATTCAAGAATTGAAGATAATCCTTGGTTAAAATATGAAATACCGTCAAAAAACGAGTTGCTTGAAGGTGCAGCAAACCTTGAAGAAAACGACTGCAAAATAGACGTTATAATAACTCACGAGCCATCCTCCACAATCAAAGGCTTTTTGAAGCTTGGCGAAAGCGAAGCGGTACGAGTTACAACGCTCAATGCTTATTTTGATGAGCTTGCAAAATGCAGTGAATTCAAACGCTGGTTTTTTGGCAGCTTACATCTTGATAAATATATTTCAAACACATATATCGGCGTACACAAGGCAGTTGTTAACGCCCATACAGGCGAAAGAGTTTCGTTTGACTATAAATAAGAACAATAAAAAACCATTGGAAGCAATTCCAATGGTTTTCTTTTTATTTTGTTTGATAAAAGCCTACTTTTTTCATAACCTTATCAAGTGTACGTTGTGAAATTCTTGTAGCCATTTCAGCACCCTTTTTCATACACTCTTCAAGATATTTTTTATCGTTAATAAGTTCTTTGTAACGAGCCTGAATAGGAGCAAGCTCATTAACAACTGCCTCGCCAACTGCAGTTTTGAAATCGCCGTAGCCTTTACCCTCAAACTCCTTTTCAATCTCATCGTAGGATTTACCTGTACAGCAAGAATAAATAGTCATAAGATTATTTATACCGTCTTTACCCTCTGCATAACGTACACAAGCCTCACTATCAGTAACAGCAGACTTGATTTTTTTCATTATAACATTAGGCTCATCAAGCATTGAAATATATGATTTAGGGTTATCATCTGACTTACTCATCTTTTTTGCAGGGTCCTGAAGAGAAGTAATTTTGGCACCGGATTTACCAATAAATGGGTCAGGAGTTTTAAGCACATTACCGTAAATTGCATTAAATCTGTCACAAATGTTACGGGCAAGCTCAAGATGCTGCTTCTGGTCTGCACCAATCGGCACATAATCTGCATTATAAATAAGAATATCTGCAGCCATAAGAACAGGATAATCGAAAAGTCCAACAGAGATATTTTCGCCTAAGCGTTGGCTTTTTTCTTTGAACTGAGTCATACGTGATGCTTCACCAAACTGAGTATAGCAGTTAAGAATCCAGCCGAGCTGAGCGTGAGTCGGCACCTGACTCTGTACAAATATTATATTTTTTTCAGGATCAAGACCAATAGCAAGAAGAAGAGCATAAAGCTCAAGTGTATTCTTTTTTAACTGTTGCGGATTTTCACGAAAGGTCGGCACTGTAATTGAATGTAAATCCGCTACGCCGTAGAGGCAGTTATAATCATCACACATATTAGCCCAGTTTTTAAGTGCACCAAGGTAATTACCCAGAGTTGGTGTACCTGTGGGTTGAATGCAGCTTAAAACTATTTTCTTTTTTTCTACTGTTGTATTTTCCATATCTGTACTCCGTTATTTTTTAGCTTTTTTCTCTCTGATTTTAATAATAAAATCGCAGTTTATTGCGTGTTCCTGACCTTTTTTTGTTTTAAAAACTATCCAACCGTCTGAATAGCTGATAATTTCACCTTCGTTATCAAAGGAATCATCAATAAGGCTGAGAACAACAGGTTTATTCATATATTTATTAATAATTTCTTCCATTTCTTTAATACCTATTCCTTTGTTTTTTTGCCTGTTTTTTACAAATTCTTTCTTTTTATATGCCGTATAAAAAATAACGAAATATATAAGGAATAAAGAAATCCAAGTAAAACCCTTCATATTAGAAAAGACCTACGATTTTACCATCTTCCGTAACGTCAATACGCTCTGCGGCAGGACTCTTTGGAAGACCGGGCATTGTCATAATATCGCCTGTGAGTGCTACAATGAAGCCTGCGCCTGCAGAAACCTTAAGATTTCTTACAGTAACCTTAAAGCCATCAGGTGCACCGAGCTTTGCAGGGTCATCGGAAAAGCTGTACTGTGTTTTAGCAACACAAACAGGAAGCTTACCGAAGCCATCTGCTACAAGGGATTCCATTTGCTTTTTAGCATTGGCAGTAAGCTCAACACCTGTACCGCCATAAACCTTTGTTACAATACAATTAAGCTTTTCTTCAATAGTTGTGTCATCTTCATAAGAATAAGTAAAGTTTGAATTATCCTCTTCATTACAAAGGCGCACAACCTCTTTTGCAAGCTCAACGCCACCTTTACCGCCATCTGCCCAAACAGTTGAAAGAACGGTATTTACGCCCAATTCTTTACATTTAGCAATAATAAAGTCAATTTCTTTGTCTGTATCTGTCGGGAAACGGTTAACTGCAACAACACAAGGAAGCTTATAAACATTTTTAATATTTGAAACGTGACGAAGAAGGTTTGGAATACCTTTTTCAAGTGCTTCAATATTCTCGTCACCTAACTGGTCTTTTTTAAGGCCACCGTGCATTTTAAGGGCACGTACCGTTGCAACAACTACAACTGCATTTGGTTTAAGACCTGCTGCACGACATTTAATATCGAGGAATTTTTCTGCACCTAAATCTGCACCAAAGCCTGCCTCGGTGATTGTATAATCTGCAGTTCTTAACGCCATTTTTGTAGCAAGAACCGTATTACAACCGTGAGCAATATTAGCAAAAGGTCCGCCGTGTACAAATGCAGGTGTACCCTCAAGAGTCTGAACAAGGTTAGGTTTAACCGCATCAACAAGAAGAGCTGTCATAGCGCCTTGTGCTTTAATATCGCCACAAGTAACAGGCTTACCATCATAATTATAAGCAACAACTATTCTTGCAAGTCTTTCTTTAAGATCTGTTACAGAGGTTGCAAGACAGAAAACTGCCATAATTTCGCTTGCAACTGTAATATCA
>JAZUMM010000134.1:0-8121 GCA_045603625.1 Acutalibacteraceae bacterium
AAATACCTCGTTAACAACTGTTTCCGTTGCTTTTTCGCCTGTTAATACAGAAAGATTTTCAACTGCACAATCAATACAAACGTTAATGGCATCAGGTGTTATACCCATATTGAGCCCGTCAAGAGCTTCTTTAAGGTTATCAACTGCTTTTTTAACGCAGGAGCGTTGACGCTCTGTTGTAATAAGCGGTGCAGACGGGTCAAAGCCTGCTGTGCCGATAACCTTTTCAATAGTGTCGGTTAAATTCTGCATACCAATATTTTCTTTTGCAGAAATCTCTACTATTTTATTTTTAGTAAGAGCAGAAAGCTCATTTAAATCAATTTTTGTGTTGCCGTCTGTTTTGTTTACAACAACAACGCAGTTTTTCTTTTCGCACATTTTTAAAAGCTCTTTATCGTCAGGGGATAAATCATTTTGTGCATCAAGAACCATAAGTACAAGTGTTGCGCGGTCAAATCTTTCTTTTGCACGGCTGACACCTATTTTTTCAATTTCGTCATCTGTATCTGTACGTATGCCCGCGGTATCTGCAAGGCGTAAGGTTACGTTACCTACGCGAACAGTTTCCTCAAGCACGTCGCGTGTTGTACCTGCAACAGAGGTTACAATTGCACGCTCACTACCCGAAAGGGCATTAAGAAGTGTTGATTTGCCCACGTTAGGCTTGCCGACTATTGCAGTATCTACACCGTCAAGTATTGCCTTACCGGCATCAAAGCCGTCAAGAAGCTTTTCAAGAGAATATAATACCTCTGTTAAGGTAGAGGTCATTTGCTCGTCGGATAATTCTTCAATTTCATCATCAGGGTAATCTACCCAGGCAGCCATAAATGCTGCGGTGCGGGCAAGCTTTTCACGACAGGCGTAAATTTCTTTACTTAATGCACCGTCAAGAGCATTAAGTGTTGCGGAACGTGCTTCCTCACCTGATGCAGATATAAGAGACATAACTGCTTCTGCTTCGTTAAGGTCCATTTTGCCGTTCAAAAAGGCTCTTTTTGTGAATTCACCGGCTTCTGCAGGTATGGCACCTGCATTAAAAACTGCGCGCAGAACCTTTTGCATAATATAAAGGCCACCGTGACAGCTAAGCTCAACAACATCCTCGCCTGTATAGCTTTTGGGACCTCTGAAAACAAGGGCAACCGCATCATCAATAGGTGTGCCGTTGTCGTAAACCTTGCCGTAAAGGGCAGAGTAGCCGGGGAGAGAAGAAAGCTTCTTTCCCGACAAAGCAGAAAAAACGCTGTCCCCGATGGTCAGCGCATTTTCACCAGATATTCTTACTGTTCCTAAACCTGCCGCCGCCTGTGCGGTAGCAATTGCTGCAATTGTAGACATAATTACTTCTTTCCTGTAGAGCCGAAGCCGCCTGCGCCTCGGTCAGTTTCATCTAATTCGTTAACCTCAATAATTTCGGGCAATTCAACAGGCTTAATAACCATCTGAGCAATTCGTTCAAATGGTTGAATTGTATAAGGCTCATCTGTAAGCTTTACAATACCTACGCAAATTTCACCACGATAGTCGCTGTCTATAACACCAACAGAGTTAAGAAGAGCAAGACCGTGTTTAATGGCAAGACCGCTTCTTGAATGTATAAAAGCGGCATAATGCGGGTCATCAAGCCCTATGGCAATACCTGTCGGGATTAATGCTTTATCGCCTTTGTTTAAGGTGATTGGCTCATCAATGCAGGCGTATAAATCAAGACCTGCGCTGCCCGGTGTTGCCCTTGTTGGTATTTTTGCATTTTCTTTAACTTTTTTTATTTTTAATTCTTTCATAATTTTACCACAATCTGCCTGTGTTATTGTTTTTTTCTTCGGCTTCGTTAATAGCCTTTGCCTTTTCTAACTCGCGTTTATAAAAATCTCTTTCGCTCTTTGCCTGGGCAGCATCCTCAAGGTAAGACTTAAGCTGAGCCCTTAAGGTATCTGCATTACCGCTGTTTTTTGTTGCAGTATCAGCATACTGTAGGGCAACAAGAACTGCCGCCTGAGTTGTTGAAACACGTGAGGATTTTGTGATATTTGAAATTTTAATATCAAGGTCGTGAGCAAGCTCTTGCATATACTCTGCAGATTCGTCAGAAACAATTCTGTATTCTTCCCCTGCAATTTTAAGGCTGTGGACTTTTTTCTCCATTTTGACCATCCTTTATGTGACACCGATAGCTCGTAAAAAGCCATTGTGTGCACGCTGATTTTTTATAATAAAATTATACATTGTTTTTTTATTTTTAGCAACACTACATATTGTGAAAATTCATTTTGTGTACACAATTTATGAGTTGATATTTAATATAATAATTGATATAATCTAATTAAATACAGAAAATTTTTGTGAAAGGGAAAGCTATGGATAATCAGATAAATGTTCCTAATAATTCTGAAATGAACACACAGCCGATTGTTGCAAACAATGGGCCTGCTTTTACACAGAATTCATCTGTGCAGAATAATGGGTATCCGCCACCGTTTCAATGGAATTCAAATAATGTTCCTCATTACACACCGGATAACAGAAATCCTGTTTACAATTGCGGCCCGGTGAACAATACCCCTGTACAGAATACAAATGTGAATTTTCAGAATAATACAGGGTATAATGCAAACGTGAACGGGAATATGAATGTGAACCCGAATAATTCAAACTTTAACAATAACCCTAGTTTCAACAGAAATCCGAGTTTCAATAATTCCAATTTTAATAATAATCCTAACTTTAACGGGAACCCGAATTTTAATAATAACCCGAACTTTAACAGAAATTCGAATTTCAATAATTCTAATTTTAATAATAATCCTAACTTTAACGGGAATCCGAATTTCAATAATCCAAATGTTAATAATAATTCAATTAATCAGG
Source organism: Acutalibacteraceae bacterium (assembly GCA_045603625.1). Classification (GTDB taxonomy): domain Bacteria; phylum Bacillota; class Clostridia; order Oscillospirales; family Acutalibacteraceae; genus DTU089. The sequence continues at coordinate 2,875 of JAZUMM010000134.1, forward strand.
GTTACGTACCGCAGTATCATCACGGTGCGGCATATTATCCTGTGTTTAACAGGCAATATTTTGAGGAAAGGCAAAAAATGTTTTTTGCCAAAAAGAATGCAGAGAAAAAAATCCGTTCTATCAGCAACGTTGCAGGTGGAAATCTGATTTTTTCATTTTTAATCTCTACTCTTTTTTCTTTCTTGTTCTTTATACCGTTTGTTTCAGATTTATACGATTCAAGCTTAAGCGGTGTAAGCTTACTTAACATCATATACAGTATAGTGACCGTTGCCGGCGGATTTATGATTTATGATATTTTCTTTAAAAAAGAAGCAAATAAAACAGTACAGGCGAGCGGTGGCGTTGATTGCTTTAAATTTAAAACAAACTTTGGTGCACCAAAGGGCGCATTAAAAACGCTTTTACTCATATTTATCGGCTTCGGCGGATGTATGATAGCAAACTATATTTCAAGCTCTATACTTGTATTTTTCGAAATTTTCGGCTTCACTTCCACATATAGTGCAGTAGAAGACCCTGAGAGTATTCAGGATATTATTCTGATGTGCATCTCAACGGCAATTATACCGCCACTTACAGAGGAGCTTGCAATACGCGGTCTTCTTATGTCACGAATGAGGCGTTACGGTAACTGGTTTGCTATTATAACCTCATCATTTATTTTTGGTGTGTTCCACGGTACAATGGCGCAGATACCTTTTGCATTTATTTGCGGTTTGTTTATAGGCTATGCGGTTATTGCAACCGAGAGCATCTGGACAGGTGTGTTAATTCATGCCCTTAATAACGGTGCATCGTGCCTTTGCTCAATTCTGATTGAGTATTTAGGTGAAGATACGGCATATAGTATATGGAATGTTATTTCCCTTGCCGGACTCGGAGTCGGCATTGTGTGCTTTATTATCTATTATATTGTATATAAGAAAAATAAAGGCGCAGCTAAAGGCTTTCAAAAGGTTACCGAGTTTGCAAAATCCTCTGTTTCAGAACCGCTTACAGACGGTGTTACAGAGTATCAGGGCGATGCATACGAGCTTACACAAAAGCAGAAGATTGGCGCATTTTTTAAATCACCGGCAGTTATTATAGGTACAGTTTTGTATTTTTTAAATGCATTATTATCTATGGAATTCAGTTATGGGTGATAAATTTATGCTGGAGGCTCTTTCCCTTGCACGTGAAGCCTTTGACGATGGCGAGGTGCCGGTTGGCGCAGTTGTTACAATAGGTGATAAGATAGTCGGACGTGGCAGAAACAAAAGGGAAAAAGGGCGAAACGCTTTATACCATGCAGAGATAGAGGCAATAGACCAGGCTTGTAAGCGCCTTGGTGGGTGGCGTCTCTGGGAATGTGATATTTATGTAACTCTGGAGCCGTGCCCTATGTGTGCCGGTGCAATTATAAATGCACGCTTTAAAAATGTCTATTTTGGCGCGTATGATGATAAAAACGGTGCTTGCGGTTCTGTAACAAATTTATTTAAAGAAAAATTCAGTTATACACCTGAGTGTGTTGGCGGAATAATGGAAAACAGTTGCAAGGAGCTTCTTTCTTTATTTTTTGAAGGAATAAGGAAAAAGAGGGAAGAAAAGCAACAACAAAAGGAGAATGGCAAAATGGAAAAAATAGATAGCTTTACCGTTGACCATACCAAGCTTATGCGCGGTATGTATATTTCAAGAATAGACGGTGACGTTATTACTTACGATATAAGAACGCGCAGACCTAACGTGGAAGAGGTTATGGAGACAGGTGCAATACATACCCTTGAGCATCTTTTTGCAACATTTGTAAGAAATAGCGAGTTTAAAAATAATATAATCTATTTTGGCCCTATGGGATGTCGAACAGGTTTTTATTTTCTTACAACAGGAATGACTCATGCACAAAGCCTTAAGCTTACACAGGAAGCTCTTGAGTTTATTGAAGGCTTTGAGGGTGAAGTACCGGGCGTGAGTGCAGTTGAGTGCGGAAATTATAGGGATCATGATTTAGAGGGTGCAAAAAAAGAAGCAGGTGACCAGAAGGAGGTTCTTAAAAACTGGACAACTGCTGATATGATTTATTAATAATTAAACAAAACCCCTGAGAACTAAAAGTTCTCAGGGATTTTTTATGCTTTAAATTTTTGTACCGCAATTCATACAAAAAACAGAATCAGGTGCAAGTGATGCACCACAGTTAGAACAAAAAGCAATTGTCTTTTGTTCAGGAGCCGGAGCCGGTGCTTCGGCAGGTGTCGGGGTATTTGCTGCAGGAGCCTGCTGCGTGGGTTGTTGCACAGGAGTTTGTGTAACAATCGGTCCCGGTGGAGTATACTGTGCTGACTTTTGGCCAGCATCTTCAATTCTGCCGCCACAGTTAGGGCAAAAAGCAGAGTTTCTGTTTATTTTTCCGCCACAATGCGGACAGATGTCCGCATTGTTTATTGCAGTAATTTGTGCTTTACATTCGTTAATTTGCGCATGTAAAATGTTTACTTGATTAATCATTTCTGCAACTTCAGGGAGAGGGTTATTGGCATATTTACAGTAAATACTGTAACCAATTTTACCGTATAACTCGTTAATCTGGTTTTCAGTTGAAGAAATTGTGCTTTTAAGCTTTGCTATGTCGGAAAATCCTTTTGCGGATTGACCTGCCTGAGAGAACATTTCTTTAACACTATCTACAAATGCCATTAATTATCTCTCCTTGAATAATTATTTTACGTAGTATATAGAGGTTACAGGATAAATCTGTTCTTTAACCCAAAGGTTATCAACGTCAGCTTTAACAACTGTGAGCTCGCCTTTTTTGTATGTGCACAAGTCACCATCGTTAATAACGAAAATGTCTTTTTCTGTGCGGATAAGACCGTCAGCTTCATCAGCAATAACTGTTAATTCACCCTTTGAATTAACCTCTGAAATTTCTACAACGTCATCGTCATTATCATAATCTGTAATAACGTATGTAGCATCTTCGTAGATGTAAGCAGCTTCTGCAACAACGTCTTTAGCAATAAGCTTTGCTTCTTTACCGTATGAGTAAAGGTCACCGTATTCTACGCCTTCATCGTCATCCTCGTAAACGTCTGCAAAGTAGTAGAGAGTATCGGCAGTTGTTGAGTAGAATTGAGCATCCTCGCATACTTCCTGGAAGTCTGCAGTTGTGCTGCCGTCGATTTTTGCTGCATACATAATATTTTCGGAATCTTTCATAAACATATTGCTATCTGTAAATCTGAGATAGAAGTAGTTTTCTTCATCCTCGTCAATTGCAAATAATTCATCAGCAACATCTTGTGAAAGAGTGATTGTTTTGTTTGCATTGTATAAGTAAACCTTATTCTGTGCTTCGTAGTCAATAGAAACTACTTCGTCAAGTGAATATTCGTTGATATCATTAATATCTTTTTTGTTCAAAACAAGGTCTTGTGTGTTGTAAAGCAAACCACCGGTGTAATCTTCAAAATCAAGGATATCGCTTGCAATTGTTTCGAGCTTACCGTCAGTTAATGTATAAAGAGTGTAAAGATTATAGTTGTTTTCTTCATCCTTAAGCTGTTCACGAACGTTGATGCGGTTTTCTGCTTCGTTCCACTTATCCTGTGCATCATAGTATGCATCCCAGTCAGTAGTTGTGTACCAGGTGTATCTGCCGTATGCAAGGTCCTTCCAAGTGTAACCGCCGTCAATCATTTTAGCGATTTTGTTAAGCTCTGTTTCAATAGCATCAGTAATTAAGATGTAGCCATCTTCGTTTGCTGTGCTTGAATATGTGTTAATGAACTTCTGGATAGCGCTCTTAACAGCAGCCTCATTTGTCCATGTGTAATCCATAGTAAGTGCTTCTTCCATAGAATAGCACCACCAACCGTTAGCTAAAGCTTCAAGGTCTTTTGTGCATGAAGTATAGTAGCTGTCGTATGTAGTTGATGAATATGAGCCTGTGTATAAACGAGAGTAATTGTAAACGTCTTTCTGGTAATCATCTGAATCAGGTTCAGTAAGCTTTGCATCGTCAGCAGCGTATGTATCTTCTACGAAGTCATAAAGGCTGATTTCTGTTTCGTTTTCAACAGCAAAAACAATTTTGTTGATTTCTTGTTCTTCGTTGTAGAAGCTTTCAAGAACAGAACAGTTGCCACCAAGCTCCTGAGGCTCTTTGCCGGCACCTGCAAGATATGTTTTTGCTTCATCATCTTCCTCTTTTGAGAAGAGAATGTTATCAATGTCGATGATGTATTCAATATCAGTAATATCGGATGCAACCTTTTCTTTGTTGTCAGGGTCTTTGAGTGTAGAAGAATACATTGTGAATGAAGTTTCAGTGTATTCGTAACCGTCTTCATCTTCTTTTTCTGTTTCTTCGTATTCAAAGTAAATTACCTTGTCACCGTCAGAAGCAAAACGTTTAACGTCTTTTGCAATTTTTACTTCTTCATCTTTTTTGTTGAAGTGGTATAAAGTATCCTTATCATCGCAATACAATACAGTGTTATCATCTAAAATAAGAATATCTCTGTCAAGATTGATGTTTGAAGAAATAACTGTGATGTATTTGTCGTTTTTAGAAGAATCTTCTTTTAATTTTTCGTATTCTGCACGGCAGAGTGTGCCTGTGTAATCGGAATCATCAAATTTTGTAATGTAGTAAACGTATTTGCCGTCTTTAGAGAATTTAACTCTACCTGAATAATCATCGTCAGATTTAGCGTCGGCAATTTCAATTGTTTCACCTTTTTTTACGTTTGTAATTAATTCGTATGAACCGTCTGAGAAACAAACGTAAGCATTTTTGTTGCCTGCTTTACCAATGATTGAAACAACACCGATAATAATACCAACAATAACAACAAGTGCAATTACAGGTATAAGAATTTTTTTAATGTTGATTTTTTTCTTTGGTGCAACAGGAGCTGCATCGGTTGAAACGGGTGTTGGGTTATTAATTACAGGAGCAGCATTAACAGGAGCTTCTGCTATAACCTCCGGAGCAGCATTAACAGGAGCTTCTGCTACAACTTCCGGAGTAGCGTTTGCAGGAGCTTCTTCTATAACTTCAGGTGCAGCTTCAGCTGCAGGTGCTGCAGCAAGAATTTCGCCACAAGCGTCACAGAAATTGCTGTTTTCCGGTAATTCTTTACCGCATTTTGGACAAAACATAAAAATCCTCCTTATTTTTTCTTCCACAGAAAATATTTTTTACTAAAAAAGTCGAAAAAAATCGAAACTTATTTAATATATAATAGTATATAT
>JAZUMM010000135.1:0-9805 GCA_045603625.1 Acutalibacteraceae bacterium
GTCTGGGCCGTGTCTCAGTCCCAATGTGGCCGTTCAACCTCTCAGTCCGGCTACTGATCGTCGACTTGGTAGGCCGTTACCCCACCAACTATCTAATCAGACGCGAGCTCATCTTTCAGCGGATTGCTCCTTTGGTATTTCGATGATGCCATCAAAATACATTATGCGGTATTAGCGTTCTTTTCAGAACGTTATCCCCCTCTGAAAGGCAGATTGCTCACGCGTTACTCACCCGTCCGCCACTAAGTAATTTATCTCGTTGACCGAAGTCTCCTCAATAAATTCTTCGTTCGACTTGCATGTGTTAGGCACGCCGCCAGCGTTCGTCCTGAGCCAGGATCAAACTCTCTAAAAATTTGTATCAATCACCTTTCGGTGTATCAATCATCTCTAGAACGTTTCTTCGCTCATTTTCGATACTGACGTATCTCTTCTCTTACTTCTTTCGAAGTCCGATTTACTTTCGCAATTATTTGCGCTCAAAAAAATCTCAAGGGTTTTTTCTTTCATCGTTGTTTAATTTTCAAGGTTCGTTTCGCTCTCTCCGTTCGCTTCCCTCTCGAAGAGTGCCTTAAGATAATATCATAATCATCTTCCATTGTCAACATCTTTTTTTAACTTTTTTATCGCTTTCTTCCACCGCGCCGGGCGTTTCGTTTTTCGGTTATCCAAAGATGTTTATCGGGTATTCCCGACAGGCTCTTTTCATCGCCAACAGTTCGGAATTATATCATTCTGCAAATCAAAAGTCAAGAACAAAAATCAACTTTTTTCAACTTTATTTGCAATATCTATATTTAACATAGACTCGTACGATTTTTTGTACAAAACGCCCAACACGTTTAAATCATCGTACAACTCCTTAAGGGGAACGAGTACAAACGCCCTTTCGCCTATACGAGGATGAGGTATTTTCAGTTCTTCTGTATCAGAAGTAACACCCTCACACACTAAAACATCTATATCTATAATGCGGGGACCATTTTTAAATTCCCTTATTCTGCCCATAGCTGCCTCTACACCTAAGCAAACACCTAAAAGTGCACAAGGAGAAAGAGACGTTTCCACTTCAACAACTGAATTATAAAAATTCTGTTGCTCCTTATAGCCCCAAGGCTCAGTTTCATAAACAGAAGATTTTCTGAGTATTTTTATACCGGGAACAAGTGATAAGCTTTCATAAGCATCATTTATATTTTTTAATCTATCACCTATATTAGTACCTATACCTAAAACTGCTTTCATTATAAATCACCACGTTTTATTGTTTCTTCTACTGCGACATACTCAAAATCTGCTTTTATAGGTGCTTCAGGCTTCATAAGTAAAACAGTTACAGAATCAAGAGTCGGATAAGCTTCCATTATAGCAACACCTACTTTATTAGCAGCAGTTTCTATAAGGTCATAGCTTTTTTCACAGAATACAGCTCTTGCAGTTTTTATAATTTTTGCATAGCTTACCGTATCATTTACATCATCTGATTTTTTTGCATTATCTGCATTAAGAGTCACTGTAATATCAAGAACAAAATTCTGACCATCAACCTTTTCTTCAGGATTAACGCCATGATAAGCAAAAAGCTTAAGGCCTTTAACAATTATCTTTTCCATTATATATACACCTTTCAACTAACTGTTTATAGCACACAAGGTTTCTTCAACATCGTGAGCACGAATAATAGCCGCACCATCCTGAGCAACTATTTTTGCCACCGCAACACTACCCTTAACACGACGAGCAGGTTCACTTTCACCTGTAAGCTCACCTATAATTCTTTTACGGGATGCCCCTATAAGTAAATTCCCGAAAGACGATAATTCGCAACAATTACTGAGAAGCTCCAAATCATCTTCACGTGTTTTACCGAAGCCGATACCGCAATCAAAAGCGAGCTGACTTTTTTCTATTCCGTATTTCCGAGCAGATGCCCACATACTTTCAAAAAACTCGATTACATCATTCGTTACACCATTTTTATAATCTTTAATTTCCGACGAAGATTTATTGCCGGTATGCATAAATACCCATCCACAGCCTGACTCTTTTACAAGCTCTGCCATCTGTTCTTTAAATGAACCGCTTTCATCATTAATAATTGACACACCGTAAGAAAGAGCCACCTTTGCAACGGAAGGTCTGAATGTATCTACGGAAACAGGAACAGTACTATTTTCCATAACACAAGGAAGAAACATTTTTAAACGATTTATTTCTTCCTCCTCAGAAGCAATTTTGTTGCCGGGTGCAGTTGAACAAGCGCCAACATCTATGATATCGGCGCCTTGACTACACAACGTATTAACTTTTGCCTTTACATCTTCTATAGAAAAATAGAGACCACCATCAGAAAAGGAATCGGGCGTAATATTTAAAATACCCATAACCAATGGTCTGCCTTTTAAAAAACGCAAATCATCAAAAGAAAACATTTTTATCTACCACCTAAAAGAAGGGACATTGCCTCTGACCTTGTTCTTCCGTCACTTCGTGCAGTTCCCCTTAAAGCAGAGGTCTGAGTCTGGGAGCCTGCCGCTTTAATACCGCGCATTGTCATACACAAATGCTCCGCCTGAATAATAACTGCTACACTCTTTGCTTCAAGCTCTTCATAGAGAAAATCTGCAATTTGTGATGTCAGACGTTCCTGAACCTGAGGACGCTTCGCATACACATTTACAATTCTGGCAAGCTTGGAAAGACCTATAATTTTACCATCTGAAGGAATATAAGCAATATGAGCTTTACCTACAAAAGGAAGAAGATGATGCTCGCACATAGAATATAATGGTATATCTCGTACAATAACCATTTCATCGTTACCTTTTTCATTGAACAATTTCAAATGTACGTGAGCATCTTCAGAAAGCCCTGCAAAAACTTCTTCATACATATTAGCAACACGTTTAGGTGTTTCCTTCAAGCCTTCTCTGTCAGGGTCCTCGCCTATTGCTTCCAGAATATCTCTGACTGCTCTTTCAATTTTTTCTTTATCCATTTCACACCTCAAAATAAAACAAGTATTGTGTGCATATAATCATCACACATATAATTCACTGACACTGATGTTTCTCCCGCCGAAACCATTCCTGCATTTTTAAATGCATCATAAATCACACCGGAATCAAACAAAGCCTTTTCCGCATCCTCCATAGCAGATTTACTCGAAAAGCGAATCTGAAAGAAATCCGCATCATTTTGAACCGTTTTTGATACGACATCATTAATGCCATCGTAAAAAGCCTGATTGGATCCATCTGCAAAAAACTTATTTTCTTTAACAAAATAATTATTATAGGTATCATTACACAATGGTAATTCCTGTTCAATATTTCTGTGCTTCAATAAAATATCTCTTGTTGTAACATTAAAATATGTATAAGAGAGTATTGAAGTTTCACCTTCAGGGTCATCCCATGTTACATCTGCATGATACCACACATCATCTATACTGACAAGATTCCACATATGAGGTACATATTGCGCACCCTCACTCCTGCCTTCACCTGTTACAAGGCGATTATCAATATTCAACCTACTAAGAATAAGTTGAAATGAGCGCGAGTAGCCCTCACAAGATGCCTTACCTTCAACAAGGCAACCATACACAGAACTTGAGTTAGTGCTTTGAGCAGGAGAAACATAAGTACAATTGCTTACAATATAGTCATGAACAAACTTTTCTTTTTCATAATCGGTAGCGTAACCTGATGCTCGCTGAACAATTCTGTCAACAACCGAATTAACTTCCTTCAGGTACAGTTGATACGTTTCATAATCCAAGCTGTATTCAACACTGAAGTAATGCTTGTTATCTTCTTTATAAAGTTCACAGTTAAGACCGATATTAAATAAATCAGGATTATCGTATGAAAGAGCATTAAAAACCTTTTGTAAATCTCCGTCAGCTAAATCCGGAACCTCCACGCGTTCGGGCTGCAAATACAACTGCTCCAGAATAACACTATAAACTATTTTTTCTTGTGAATTCAACTCTTCATAGCAATGCCTGTAATAACCTGTTCCCGCACCGCTTAAAGGAATAACATAATCTGAAAAATCAGTAGGAGTCGACATAAAATCATCTTTGTTTTTAAAAAATGAGATGCCTGTAAATATTAAAGCAAAAAGCAGAATAACCACTACGGTTGATTTGCTTTTTTTCATTCACTACACCTACCCTGCATAATTTATATTTTCAGAAACAAAAACCTTTAACTTTTCTTTTGAACTTTGTGGCAAAAGAAACTCAAGCTCATCCTTTGTATTTGTAAAATCAACAATTGTGATATCTGTTTGACAATAATCTATTATTACAGAAAAAATTGAGTCTGCCGAATTAAAACGTTCTGCCGTATAAAAAGAACTGAATGATGCAACAACAATTTCTGCATTCAGACGTGACCTTTCGTAGCCTGTATAAGTCTCGCAAAGGTACTTCATATATTTATATGTTTTATCCGGAGTAAGAACATTTTCTCCGCGGTTAAGCTCAAGGAACATATCGGCAGTATCATACTTAACCTCATTTTCCAACTGAATGGTTATGTCACCCATTGTTCTGAAAAATGATTTATAACCGCTTTCGGTAAGAAGAACATATCGCTCAACCTCTATACCGTAAAAAGCATTCAAAAAATCAACCGTTGAATTAATTCCGTTTGAAACAAGTAACTGTGCACAGGTTTTACCTGTTGCGGAATCTGTTATACCATCATCAACAGGAATAACACGAATAACCTTTTCGCTCATATCAACGCAAACCATATTAAAAAACAATGCCTGACTTTTATCGTCTGACGTTACTGCAATAAGAAACTCGTAGTTACCGCTATATGCTACGGAATCTGCAGCCGTTGTAGATGGAGCAAGTGTTGTGCTTTCACCCTGCTTTATAAACATATTGTTAAAATCATAATCATAAGAACGCCACAACAAAAGAGTTGAAACTGTTCCCAATATAATAACGAAGCAAAGAAAAGCTATAATTAACGTAACCCTTACTTTTCTGCTCTTTTTATTGTTTTGTTGTAAATTAAGGCCTTTCTTTGCCATTTTTACACCTCGGAATTTTCAATAATATTCTACCGAATTTAAACGTATACAAAATAATTATAATAAATATTACTGAAAAATACAAGATAAATGCAACTAATTAATTGACCTTTTTATTTTGCTCCGGGTTTTGCAATTACAGCCATAAACACAGCCGATATTATTGCAACCATTATACCACCTGCAGATGATGTCAGTGGTCCTGTTAAAATACCTATCAGACCATCCTCGGTTATAACCTGACGGGTACCTTCTGCAAGAGTCGCACCAAATCCCACAAGAGGAACTGTTGCACCGCATCCTGCAAAGTCGCGTATATATTTAAATAAACCAAAACCCTCCAGAACTACACCTGCAACAACAAACATAACAAGTATGCGACCTGCCGTAAGCTTGGTTTTGTCAATAAGAATCTGCCCTACGACGCAAAACAATCCACCAATAATAAATGCTTTTACAAAAATCATTATATCACCTTTGCTTTTTTCTTTATTATTCGTTTCAAAAATAAAAAAATACGTCGGGAAAACTCCCGACGCATAACTATTTATTAAAAATTATTCTGCAACTGTTTCGCTAACGAAATCCTCGTCAAGGCAAGAGCATGATACATAATTATCTTCATCATAGCCTTGTGGTGCATTTTTCTCTTTAATCTTATTGATGATTACATAAACTGCTGCTGCAGCTGCTGCGATTGCTGCAAGAACACCAAGAACTTTTAATACTTTTTTCATATATTAGTCCTCCCGACTTATTTTTTATTTATTACGTTAATTATAACATACACTATCTAAAAGTCAAGGGAACAATTATTAATTTTTGGTAAAAACAGGATTGTTTAGATTATAAAGAACGGTCAATAATTTCAATATGAATTTATGTACATATTTTTTAAAGGAGCGAATATATGTACTTTAACAAGGTTGAAATTTGCGGTATTGACACAAGCACACTAAAAACACTTTCCGAAAAAGAAAAAACAGAATTGCTGATTAAGACAAAAAACGGTGATAAAGATGCAAGAGACAAACTGATAAGCGGTAATTTAAGATTGGTTTTAAGCGTAATTCAACGATTTTCAAACAGAGGTGAAAACCCTGACGATTTATTTCAGGTAGGCTGTATAGGATTGATGAAGGCAATTGATAATTTTGACACTTCACACGAGGTAAAATTTTCCACATATGCAGTACCGATGATAATCGGAGAAGTCAGACGTCATCTGCGAGATAATAATCCTGTAAGAGTAAGCAGGTCTATGAGGGACACAGCATACCACGCCATGCAAGCAAGAGAAAAGTTAAGTAACGAATTAAACCGAGAACCTACAATTGAAGAAATCGCCAAGGAATTAAATAAAGACAAAAGTGAGATTGTTGTTGCACTTGAAGCAATAATTGAACCTGTTTCCTTTTACGAGCCTGTTTACTCCAACGGAGGTGACACAATTTACCTTATGGACCAAATTGGTTCAAATGAAACAGATGGCGACTGGATAGATGAAATATCTATGAAGGAAGCATTGAAAAATCTTCCGCAAAGAGAAAAAAACATTCTTTCTATGCGATTTATGAGAGGTATGACACAAACAGAGGTCGCAGATGAAATCGGCATTTCACAAGCACAGGTTTCACGACTTGAAAAAAGCGCTATTGACTTTATAAAAGGCGGCAAATAATTGACTTTAACGAGTAAAAGAAGTATAATTAAATTAGAAAAGAAATATATTCCAAAGGAGGCAGAAGTTATGAATAATAAAATCATTGCCATCAGCAGACAATTCGGTTCAGGCGGTCGCACAGTCGGTAAGCTTGTTGCGCAAAAATTAGGTATACCCTGCTACGACCAGGAATTAATTGAAAAAATAGCAGAGGAAAGCGGTCTTTGTGAAGATTTTATTAAAGAACGTGGTGAATATGCATCAAGCGGCAGTTGGTTAGCAAATGCTTTTGCCGACCGCGATTACTACGGTCACTCTGTTCAGGATGATATTTGGTTTGCACAGAGAAAAATAATTATGGAGCTTGCAGAAAAAGGTCCTTGTGTTATAGTCGGCAGATGTGCAGACTACATTTTAGAAGACAAAAAAGAATGTCTTAAGGTTTTCATTCACGCAGATATGAAATCGCGTGCAGAGCGAATCGTTAAGCAATACGGCGAAAGCGACCAATCACCTGAAAGAAGACTCAGGGATAAAGACAAACGCAGAGCCGCTTATTACAATTTTTACACTGATAAAAAATGGGGCGACATAAAGAACTACGACATAGCTTTAAGCACATCTTCATTAGGTATTGAAAAATGTGCAGACATTATTGCTTCAATATATAATTTATAAATCAAGTAAACACACCGTAGGGTTAAGCCTTACGGTGTGTTTTAATGTAAAAAAGACAATACTCTTCTTGACTATATATTTACGATTATATATAATTTTGTTATTATTTGTTATTTACGGAGGACTTATGACTGTTAAGTATTTTGATGATATACCCAAGCAAGCAAGATTAATACGAGAAACGGTTTTCATTAAAGAGCAAGGCTTTGAAAATGAATATGACAGTATTGACCATATAGCAAAACACATTGTTATTTATGACGGCGAAAAAGCCGTTGGTACCTGTCGGGTTTTCTGGTGCGATGAAGAAGATTCTTACCACGTCGGAAGAATCGCCGTTTTAAAGGAGTACCGCAAAAAAGGGCTTGGTGCACTACTTATGAAAGAGGCAGAAAAGCTCACAAAAGAAATGGGTGGCAAAACACTAAAGCTTGGCGGCCAATTACGTGCTGCCGGTTTTTATGAAAGAATGGGCTACACCGCCTATGGCGAGCAATACCTTGACGAAGGCTACCCTCACATTCCTTTTGTAAAATATCTGTAAAAAAGAAAGAAGAGCTTATTGTTTAATAAGCTCTTCCTTTTTTATTTTGCAAGTTCTTCTGCTCTTTTAAGAGCTTCTGTAATATTAGAACAGAAATTTTCTGCTCCGATTTTATTATACAAGCCTGATTTTTTAAAGCTTTGTAAGGGTTGCTCGTTAACGTGAGAAATAACAAGCTTTATACCCTTCTTTTCAAGACTTTTAACAACATCTTCAAAAGCATGTAAACCTGAAGCATCTATTGCAGGCACACTTCTCATACGAAGCACAAGAACATTTTTATGCTTTTCGTGAAGAATAATTGCATCTGAAATTTTTGTTGCGGCGCCAAAAAAGAATGGTCCCGTAATTTCAAAAACAACTACACCTTCAGGTATCTTTTTAAGATTTATATTTTCATCATCAGTTTCTTCATCGTAGTCAATCCAGCCATACGCTTTCGTTTCATCGCTCATACGCTTCATAAACAAAACAGTTGCAAGAACAATACCTACACAAATTGCAACAACAAGGTCAAATACAATTGTAAGCACGAAAGTTACAACAAGCACAAGCACGTCACTTTTGGGTGATGTTTTGCAAATATGCACAAATTCACGCCATTCACTCATATTATATGCAACAACAAAAAGAATTGCCGCAATTGCAGGCATCGGAATATATGCCGCAAGAGGCATAAGCACCAAAAGCACAAGAAGAAGTACAACCGCATGTACCATACCTGCTACAGGTGTTCTGCCGCCATTTTTTACATTTGCTGCAGTTCTTGCAATTGCACCTGTTGCAGGAATACCACCGAAAAGTGCAGAACAAATATTGCCGACACCTTGTGCAATAAGCTCCATATTAGAATTATGGCGAGAGCCAATCATACCATCTGCCACAACACAGGAAAGAAGACTTTCCACAGCAGCAAGAATTGCAATTGTAAAAGCATCCGGAATAACTGCTTTTACTGTTTTGAACGAAAATTCAGGTACAGACGGAACAGGAAAATCTGATGAAATTTCATAAAGGTCACCAATTGTAAGAACATCCAAATCAAGAAGCTTTACAAGAAGCGCCGAAACAAGAATAGCAACAAGTGATGGCGGAACCTTTTTTAATACTTTAGGTAATAATACAAGCACAAGTAAAGCTACTGCACCTATTATTGCAGATTGTATATTAATAGTACCGAAAGAGGAAGCTATCTCTTTAACCTTATCAATCGTTTCAATAGGAGACTCAGAAAATGTAAGACCAAAAAAATCTTTTATCTGACCAATAAAAATAGTTACGGCAATTCCTGAAGTAAAGCCTGTTGTAATAGTAAAAGGTATAAATTTAATGAGACTACCTAATTTAAAGACACCCATTAAAACCAAAATAATACCTGCCATTATTGTAGCAATAACAAGTCCGGAAAAGCCATTTGTTGCAATAACACCTGCAACAATAGTTGCAAATGCGGCAGTCGGCCCTGCAATCTGTACACGGCTACCACCTAAAAAAGAAATAACAAAGCCGGCAAAAATTGCAGTATACAAGCCCTGCTCAGGCGTAGCACCTGAAGCAAGCGCAAGGGCAATTGAAAGAGGAAGAGCAATAATTGCCACAATTACACCTGAGGTAATATCTTTTATGAGTTGTTGTTTAGAATAATTCTTTAAATTTGAAAATAATGCCGGTTTAAGTTTTTTCATAATTCCACTCCTTATAACATGCGTTATTATATACCTGTTAACTACTTATTTCAACATAAAAAACGATTAATAAAAAAACTCGTACAAAAGCCCAAAGCGGACAAAGTACGAGCAATTTTTTTGGTAAAAATAACAATCATTAATCATCAATATACTTGATAATATCATCTACATTACATT
>JAZUMM010000136.1:0-4397 GCA_045603625.1 Acutalibacteraceae bacterium
AACTCTGTCTTCAGCGTGTTCGCGGATTGCACAAGTGTTATAAAGAATAAAATCTGCACACTCAACGTCATCGCATAGCTCATAGCCCATTTCAACAAGCATACCCTTAATTTGCTCACTATCAGCAACATTACCCTGACAACCGTATGTGTGAACAAACGCCTTAGGTGAACGAGTTGAAAACCTTACAGACAAAACAGATTGAACCTTTTTGGTAAATTCCTTCTGACGAGCCAGCTCTTCAGCGCTCACAAAAATATCTTTCTGCAAAATAAACTCCTATTATCTGATATCAGTTAAAAAACCAAGAATATCGTTATAAACCTTTTCCTTGCAGTCTTCATTAAGTATTTCGTGACGGCAACAAGGGTAAATAATTACAAGTGGTTCGTGACCTGCTTCTTCTAAAGCATCTGCACAAGCAATAGGCCCCTTACCGTTCATACCAACAGGGTCAAGTGCACCTGCAATAATCATTATCGGTAAGCTGTACGGCACAGACGGTGCCCACATTTTATCACTGGCAAGAATACCGATTGATGCAAGGTCCCTTATACCTGCAAGAGAAAGCTCCTGACCACATAACGGGTCAGCAATATAATTCTGAACATTTTCTTTATTAAGGCTAAGCCAATCAAGGTCTGATGTTTTATCACTAATCTGAAGTGAAGAAACTTTATTAAGCATAGATGCCATTGCATGATTAACCTTACGAGGACCGAATTTTGTTGTAGCCTTGTCCAGAATATCAATAAAGAAATTAAGGTCAAAGGGAACCTGTGCAGTACCGCAAATAATAAGACCTGAAAGCTCTGAGCCAAAGGTACTTGCATAAACGCGTGCACAAAGTGAACCCATACTGTGACCGAAGAGGTAATATGGTAAATCAGGATAACGCTTATGCATAATTGAGTAAAGAATGTGCATATCGTCTACAAAACGGCGATAACCATCCTTTTCAGCAGTAAAGCCTAAATCCTCTTCACAATCAACAGATTTACCGTGACCGATATGGTCGTTACCACAAACCACATATCCGTTTGCTGCAAGGAAGCAAGCAAAATCTTCATACCTTCCGATATGCTCGCAAACACCGTGAGCAATCTGGAAAACACCTATAGGTTCAACATCATTATCATACCAGATAAGTGTACGGATTTTATTGATTCCTGTTGATGAATTAAAGTACGCTTCTTTCTTTACAATATCCATAAAACGTCCTCCAAAAATTCAGATTTGAGAGAAAAACAAATAATCTCCCATAATTACATCAATAATACCATAACGGAACTATATTTTCAAGGTTTATAATAATAAATTTAATATATATTAACAGTTATTTTTATAAAAGAAATCAACAGTTGAATTATTTATTATTGTGTGATAGAATAATTAAAATCGTGAATATCGTATGGAGGTATTTTATGAACGAAGAATTCAATATTAACTCAAAGGCAATAATTGTCGGCTTAACCGACACAGGTGAAAGAATACCTGCTGCCTCAGGCAGAATATCTACTCAACCGGGTACCGCCCTTGAAATACTTGAGCTTTCCAAGGATTCGGAAAAAAATGCAAATTTAATATCAAAGGTTACACGTTCAGGTCACACCTCAACTGTTGAACACACAGTATTCAACCTCGCTTTCCAGAACGTATCTGTGCTTGTTGAACAGTTTGTAATTGAATTCCGTCTTGCTTCATTTACGGTAAAATCAAGAAGATACGTTGATTTTGCAAAGCTTGGTTACTATACACCCCACTTTGAATCAAAATCAATTCACGACAAATATGCTCAACATATGAAATACCTTTACAGAGAATACGAAGCATTTATTGATGCAGGTATTCCGAAGGAGGATGCACGTTTTCTTCTGCCCTACTCTCTTTACAGTAATTTCTATTGCACATTAAACGCTCGTGAATTAATCAATATGCTTTATGCAATGATTTACGGAAGAGGAAGTCAATTCCCTGAGCTTAAAACATTAGGCCTTAGCTTACTTGAACAGGCAAAGACTATGACTCCGGGTATATTTACTGATTTTGAAAACAGAAGACCAAGCAAACAAGATGTTCCGGTTTTCAAATATACCGCAGAAGCAGTTAACGAAGAAGAGAAATCTGTTGAGCTTTTAAGCTACACACCTGATGCTTCAAAGGCAATTGCAAGATTTGCTTTAATTGAATCCTGCAACCTTCCTACTTCACAAATTGAAAAAATTATTTCTGATGAAAAAGAATGTGAATATATAATAAAAAATGTTATATCTTCAAAAAGACAAAGAGCTTTGGAAGCAGCTACATTCACATTCAGAATCAACAACGTTTCACTCTCTTGCCTTACACACTTTGCAAGACACAGAATGCAGTCAATCGGTATCCCTTCATTAATACTTACAAACAGAAGAAGACATATTCTTCCGAAAACAATTGAGGCTATACCGGAGCTTAAGGAAAGATACTGTGAAGCATTCAGAAAAACTGCAGACCTTTATGATGAATTTAAAGCACTTGGGCTCAGCGAGGAGCTTTGTGCATACATACAGCTTAGTGGCAATACAGTTGACATTGTAACAACAATAAACGGACGTGAGCTTCTTTTATTTATGAAGCTTCGCTCCTGCTCAAGAGCACAATGGGAAATTCAGGAATTTGCAGTAGAAATGCTCAAACAGTTAAGAAAAGCAGATAAAACTGTTTTTGATTTTTACGGACCAAGCTGCTTTGTTGACAAGTGTACAGAAGGTCCTATGACTTGCGGTAAGGCACTTGAAATGAAAGAACTTTTTAAATCCTTATAAAAATCACAAAAACCACGAAACAAACGGTTTCGTGGTTTTTTATTTGGTTAAAGTTTAAATGTTTGTGTTCAAGCCTGTGCTTGCACGTGCAATTACAGAAGAATCAATAACGTTAATATAGCCATCCATATTAATATCGCAACAATATTCTTCTGTTGTATCTATAACACCATCAAAGTTTACTGCTAAGTTAATAGCAATCGAATAATCATATTCATCACAAACACCATCGGAATTAAGGTCTGCAAGAAGGTACATTATCCATTCCTCTTCTGCAGAATCAGTACCACTTGGCGCTGTAAAGGTTACATCGTTTTCAATATAAGGAACATCTACATAGATGCCGTTAAAGTAAATATCAGATTTACCTGCATCAAAAACCGATAAATATAAAACGTTTTCATCTGCATCTTCTGCACAATTGTAAGTAGCATTAAACCTTGTGTTATGATCCTGCTTGCGAACATACGCGGTATCTGAATAATATAGCGACGGAATAGGAGATAAAAGACCTTCGTCATTTACATGCTCCTCACCAAAAGCGGCACCGCCAAAATATGAATTACGTGTTTTTGCGCCAACAAGGAAAAAATCATAATAGGTTGTTGACTCCTGATCATCCCACGTAAGATCCATAAAATACCATTTACCGTCATCCATCTGAATAGCATTCCACATATGGCCATAACCTTCAGAGGTGCCCGGTATACATATACAAGGAATGTTGTAATAATCGCAAAGAAGCTTAGTTGCATCAGAATAACCCTGACATACTGCCCTGCCTTCAACAAGAGCACCGTAAGCATCGTGGGCACTCATAACATAATCGGAGGTTGTTAAATCAGGGTAATAAACTGTATCCGCAAGATAATCGTGAATAGATTTAATAAAATTATATCTGTTGCTTAAGTCAACAGGAACGTTTTTCACGGCAGTCATAAGAGCATTATAATACCCGGAAATATTGGAGCTTGTATAATAATTTTCGTCATAAACACCAACATTATAATTTAACGTTTTAATATATTTATTGCCGGAATAGAATGTACCGCCACTTATTGAATAACCTGCGTAATAAAATATATCGGGACGGTCTATACAAACCGCATCCATAATAACTTTAAGATATGAGTCAACAAAATTTGAATAAGCAAAAAGATTATTCGGGAAAGTAATTGTAAATGAAAGCTTACCTGCATTATCAACAATTGCATCGTAAACATATTTTTGAGCATCGTCAAGATAATCGTAACAGCTATAACCTAAGGAATATGTATTTGAATCATATTGATAATAATACAAAGGTGCATTGCCTGAAAGCTTTTTATTTTTAACGTCAACAATCCAGCTACCCTCTATACAAGTGTCAAAAGATAATGAATCCTCATATGAAGCATTGGCAATTACACTTAAACAACCTAAAAGAATTAATAATGAAAGAAACAAAGAAACTCCTTTTTTCATATTATCACTCCTTAACAAAATCGTAACACAAAAACCAAATATTTTCAAGCAAATTAACAATACAAATAAAAAAATATATGCAATTTGTACCATTTTGCAACAAAATTTTAATTTATTTTCTATTTTCAC
>JAZUMM010000137.1:0-16224 GCA_045603625.1 Acutalibacteraceae bacterium
TAGATGATATCGGCATTGACTCCGTTGATGGTGTTGTTGCAGACCTGGGCGTGAGCAGTCATCAGTTGGATAAGGCGGAGCGCGGCTTCTCTTTCCATAATGATGCACCGCTTGATATGCGTATGAGCCAAAGCGGAAAAAGTGCAAAAGATGTAGTCAATACATATTCGGTTAACGAACTATATAATGTAATATTCCGTTACGGTGAAGAAAAATTTGCAGACAGGGTTGCCAATGCGATTGTTAAAGCGAGGGACAAGCAATCAATAGAAACAACTTTACAGCTGGCTGATATTGTTTCAAGTGTTATTCCTGCAAAATTCCGCAGAAACGGTCATCCTGCACGTAAAACCTTTCAGGCAATACGTATTGAAGTGAATGGCGAGCTTGATGTTTTAAAAAATACGCTTCCTGTTATTTTTAGTAAGTTGAATGTTGGTGGAGTAATGTCAATCATTACCTTCCATTCTTTAGAGGATAAAATAGTAAAAGATTATTTTCGCACTCTTAAGGAAGGGTGCACTTGCCCTAAGGATTTTCCTGTATGTGTATGTGGTAACAAGCCAAAGGCAGTTGTAAAATCAGGCGGAGTTAAGGCATCAAGTAAAGAAGTAGATGATAATAACAGAAGCCGTAGCGCAAAATTACGCACGGCAACAAAATTAGAGTATTAAATCAGACGATTATTCAGTCGGAAAGGAGGTCAACATGGCATACAGAGGCACAGAGGCTTATGATTTTTCTCTTTTTGAACCACAAGTAATTGAACAACCAAAGAAAAAGCAAACAGGCAAGGCTGCTCCTGCTAAGAAGAATGTTGAACCTCAGAAGAAGACTGAGCATAAGAAGGCTGCACCTAAAAAAACAGAGGCTACACGTAAACCTGTTTCCAAAATAATGGATAATTACGGAACAGAGGTTGAAAGAAATGCACAGACGTTAGTTGTGCCTGCATCTGTAAAAAGGTTTTTCTGCTTTGCAGTTGTATGCATATGCCTTATGGTAGTTTTTCTTGTGATGAATACAAAGTGTGATGCACTTTTAAATGAAATTGCTCAGGTTGAAAACGACATTGAAATTGCAGAAGGCGAAAATGTAAGATTAAATGCAGAAATAAGTAGTAAAATTTCAACTGATAAAATAGATAATTACGCAGTAGACGTTCTTGGTATGGTTAAAGCCGAAAATTATCAGATTTATTACGTTGACCTTTCCGAAGGTGACGAAATTGTTCTTTCCGGTGAAAAAACAACGGAGGATGAGTCTGAAGTTGAAAGTAAAATTAAAGAACTGTTTGCATATATATTTTAATGCGGTAATAAATTATATGAGAGTTGAGAATGCTCGACTCTCTTTTTTGCATAATATGGAGTATTATTTTTAATGCTAAATGAGAAAAATACGTTCATTTTATAGTGTTAAAAAAAGAAAATGTGGTCAGTAAAAAGTAATTTTTTTTGGAGAGGTGCCCTATGTCAAGAGTAACAACAAACTTAAAAAAACGTTGTTTGGGTGCAATTGCGGTTATACTTATATTTGGTTTTGGTATTGATATATTGCGTCTTTTTTATTTCCAGGTAATTAAGGCGGAGGAATATAAAACACAGGCGGAAGCACAGCAGTTGAGTGATACTGTAATCTCTGCTGACCGTGGCGTAATTTACGATGCAAACATGAATGTTTTAGCAGAGAGTGCTGCGGCATGGCTTGTTTACATTAATCCATCTAAAATTAAAGATGATGCTCAGGCAAGCTTGATAGCTGAGGGTCTTTCTGCCATATTTGGTGATATGGAAGCACAAACCATTCTCAATAAAATCAGCAACAGAGAATACAGTTATGTGAAAATTAAAGATAAAATTGCTTATAACGTAAAAAGCGAGGTTTCCGAATTTATTAAAGCAAATAAGCTTACAGAGGTAATCGGCATTGACCCTGATACAAAGCGTTATTATCCTTTCGGCAATTTTGCTTCAACAGTTATCGGTATGACTAACAGCGATAATGACGGCAGAGCAGGTCTTGAGCTTAAATATAACGACACTTTAACAGGAACACCGGGTCGTATAATTACTGCAAAAGATGCGAACAGCGGTCTTATGCAATCTAATTATGAAACAAAATATGATGCAGAGCAGGGCACAAGTCTTGTTCTTACTATCGATAAATCTATTCAGTATTATCTGGAAAAGGGTCTTACACAAGCAGTTAAGGATAACGATGCAGAATCTGCATACGGTATAGTGATGGATGTTAATACCGGTGCAATTCTCGCAATGGCAACCATGCCTGATTATAATCTTAATGAGCCTTCTGTTATAACAGATAAAGAGGTGCTTGCAGAGTTAGATAAAATCACAGATGAAGATGAGTATGACGTTGCTTATAATAATGCAGTTTTCTTATCCTGGCGTAACAGAGCAATAAGTGATACCTATGAGCCCGGTTCTGTTTTTAAGCTTTTCACAGCATCTGCAGGTATAGAAGAGGGCGTGGTTGATAAAAACTCAACTTATAACTGTGTAGGTTCAATTCAGGTTGCCGATAATCTTATTAACTGTCATAATCATGACGGTCACGGTACCCAGGATTTAACAACAGGTCTCAAAAATTCCTGCAACCCATTTTTTATAACAATAGGTCAGCAGTTAGGCACAGAGCGTTTTTATAAATATTTTGAGGCTTTCGGGTTTACAACAAAAACAAACATTGACCTTCCTGCAGAGGCAGAGCCTGTTGCAGATGTTACATATCACTCAAAAGAAAATATGGGTATATCTCAGCTTTCTTCAAGTGCTTTCGGTCAGACCTTCCAGGTAAGTGCAATTCAGATGATTACTGCAGTTTCTGCCATTGCAAACGGCGGTAAGCTTATGGAGCCTTACGTTGTTTCAAAAAAACTTGACCAGGATGGTAACACAGTTTACGAAACTGTTCCTCAGGTGAAAAGGCAAGTAATATCAGAAAGCACCAGCAAAACTGTTCTTTCTATGATGGAAGAGGTTGTTGCAAGCGGTACAGGTAGAAATGCTTATGTTCCGGGTTACCGTGTAGCAGGTAAAACAGGTACTTCCGAAAAGCTTACTGTTGATGGCGAGTATATTGCATCATTTGTAGGCTGCGCTCCGGCGGATGACCCGCAAATAGCAGTTCTTATAATTATAGATGAGCCTCAGGGTGAGGTTCACGGCGGTGGTGCAATTGCTGCACCTGTTGCAGGCTTAATTATTGAACAGACCTTGGAGTATATGAATGTTGAGCCTGTATATACAGAAGAAGAGCTTTCAAAAATCAATGCTACTACACCGAAGGTTACAGGCCTTACTGTAAACGGTGCTAAGGAGCTTCTTGATAATCAGAACTTTACTGCTCGCGTTGTAGGTACAGGTGATACAGTTGTATCTCAGTATCCTGTAAGCGGTCAGAGTATTCCGATGAACGGTGTAGTTGTATTGTACACCGAGGCAGGCAGTACACAGTCGTCGGCAGTTGTTCCAAACCTTGTAGGCTTAAGCATCAGCGATGCAAATCAGATAGCAGTTAATGCCGGCTTTAATATACGTGTTTCCGGTGCTACGCTTGATAGTGAGGTTGTTTCTTACCGTCAAAGTATAGATGAGGGAACAGAAACTGCTCTCGGCTCAACAATAACAGTTTATTTCAAAGCAACCTCAGGTGTAGATGATGATTAAATATCAGTAAACTAAATGGATTTGGTATAAAAGGGGAGTAGAAAATGCTTTTATCCGAACTTTTAAAAGGTGTAAATGTTTTGTCAGATTATGATGACAGAGAAATTTCTGATGTAACAGATAAAACAAATCAGATAAGTAAGGGTTGTGCTTTCGTCTGTGTTACAGGTGCCAGGTTTGATGGCCACACTTTTGCAGAGGATGCAATAAAATCAGGAGCAAAAGCAGTTATCGTTACTAGAGATTTAGGTCTTAAGGAGCAGGTTATTGTAAGTAACTCCCGTGAAAGCTATGCTTTAATGTGTAAAAATTACTTTAATAATTCGGCAGATAAATTAACAATTATCGGTATAACAGGCACAAACGGCAAAACAACAACTGCTTTTGTTATCAAAGATATTTTAAAGGCATTAGGTGAAGAGAGCGGTCTTATCGGTACCGTGAAAAATATGGTGGGTTCAAAAGAGTTTCATACAGAGCTTACAACACCTGACCCTTATGATATGCATAAGCTTTTTAAAATGATGGTTGATGACGGAATAAAGTATTGTGTTATGGAAACGTCATCTCAGGCATTTCATCAGATGCGCCTTGCAGGAATCAATTTCCATACAGGTGTATTTACAAATCTTACTCAGGACCATCTTGATTATCACGGAACAATTGAAGAGTATAAAGCATGTAAAAAGAACTTGTTTTTTGCTTCTCAGAATGCAGTTGTGAATGCAGATGACGAGGCAACAGATTTTATGGTTGATGGCGTAAATGCAACCGTAAAAGCATACGCAATTAATAATTCTGCAGATTATAAAGCAGATAATGTTAAGCTTTTTGCAGACAGAGTTGAATATAATCTTAACGGCAAGCCTGTTGTTTTTTATATTCCCGGTGATTTTTCTGTATACAATTCACTTTCTGCAATAGGTGCAGTTTGTTCCTTGGGCTTCAGTCTTGATTCCGTTATTTCCGCAGTTTCGCAGGCAACAAGTGTTAAGGGCAGATTGGAGCTTTTGAAAACAGATACACCTTTCGGTGTAATTATAGATTATGCTCATACGCCCGACGGACTTGAAAAAGCTTTGAATGCTGTAAGAGGATTTACTAAGGGAAGGGTAATTACTCTTTTTGGTTGCGGTGGCGACAGAGATAAAACAAAACGTCCTAAAATGGGACGAATGGCAACAGATTTATCGGATGTTGTTATTGTCACAACAGATAATCCTCGTACAGAGGACCCTGATGAAATTATAAAAGAAATTCTTATAGGTACCGTAGGCTCTAAAGCAGAGGTAGTAACAATTACAGATAGAACAGAGGCTATCGGTTATGCATTGAAAATTGCTCGTGCAGACGATACAATTCTTCTCGCAGGTAAAGGTCACGAAACTTATCAGGTTATTGGTAAAGAGCGTGTTCATTACGATGAAAGAGAAATAGTAGCAGATTTTTTGAAATAATATCACGGTGGTGATGGGAATGAAGAAGGTTTTACTGAAGGATATTGTATTGTTTTGCAATTCTTGTACAACGCTTGACGGGTATATAACAAGGGTTTCCACAGATAGTAGAGATGTGGATGAAAATACACTTTTTGTTGCCCTTGCAGGTGAACGGTTTGACGCACACGATTTTATAGAAGATGTTCTTAAAAAAGGTGTAAAAGCAGTTATTTGCAGTAAAAAAGTATGCGATGACGAAAGATTGATTTTAGTTGAGGATACAGGTAAAGCACTTCTTGACATCGCTCACGGATACAGAAAAACCTTTAATATTCCCTTTGTTGCATTAACAGGCAGTGTAGGTAAAACCACAACAAAAGGTATGGTTTATGCCGTTGTTAAGCAAAAATTTAATACTTTAAGAACTGCCGGTAATCTTAATAATGAAATCGGTGTGCCAAAAACCTTGTTTTGCCTGGAAGAGGAGCACGAGGCTGCTATTATTGAAATGGGAATGAATCATTTCGGTGAAATTTCCAGACTTTCAAAAACAGTTGAACCTGATATTGCCTGTATTACAAATGTGGGAACAGCACATATTGAAAATCTCGGCTCACGTGAAGGCATATTAAAGGCTAAAACAGAAATTCTTCACGGTATGAAAAAAGGTGCAAGTCTTATTATCAATGGGGATAATGAGATGCTGGCAACATATAATAATGAGGATTATAAAATCATAAGATTTGGTATTGAAGGCAATAATCTTGATGCCATAGCAGAAAATGTTTCACAAAATTCTGAGGGTAGTACATTTACCGTGAATTACAAGGGCGAAAAAGCAGAGGTTATTGTTAATGAAATCGGCTTGCATAATGTTTACAATGCACTTTGCGCTATATGTGTAGGTGTTGAATTGGGCTATTCTCTTGAGCAAGCGGCAGAAGGCGTAAAGTACTTTGAATCAGAGGGTATGCGCCAGAAAATAACACATTTTAAAGATATGACGTTTATTGAAGATTGCTATAACGCTAATCTTGATAGTGTTTGTGCCGCCTTGGAAACGTTAAAAACATTGAAAACAACAAGGAGTATAGCTGTTTTGGGTGATATGCTTGAGCTTGGTGATTATAGTGACGAGGCTCACAAAAAAGTAGGCTGCAAAGCAGTTGAAACAGGTTGTGATATTGTCCTCACCTTTGGTAAAGCATCCGTTAACACAACTTATGCCGTTTGCAGTAAAAACGGCTTTTCAAAAAACTTTGAAAATAAGCAGGAATTAACAGATTATCTTATTTCTGTTTTGAATAAAAATGATGTAGTTTTATTCAAAGGCAGTCGCGGAATGAAAATGGAAGAAATCTTTAATTTTATATATGAAAATCAGGCTTAAAACTTGATTTTTTCCTCGTTTCAAGGTAGGATAAAAGTAGGGAAATTTGCAAGTATATCAAATAAAAATTCTTGATATACTTGAATTCTTGATTTTAAGGAGTACATAAAATGAATATTATATTTGCATGTGTTTTGGCAGCTGTAATTGCCTTTGGTATTTCATTTGCATCAGGCTACGTGGTTATACCTTTTTTACATAAATTAAAATTTGGGCAGACTATTCTTGATATCGGTCCCAAATGGCATAAAAATAAGCAAGGCACACCAACTATGGGCGGTTTCCTTTTTATTGTTGGTACAGTTGTTTCTTTTGTTGCAGTTATAATAATAGACAGATTATCCGGCGGCGATATTATTGCATACGTTATGGGTGCATCAAAAAATTCACCGTTGCTGGAGGGTGTTGATACTCCTGAGGTTGCTTCACAGAGAATAAAAATCTGGGCAGGTCTTATAATGGCGCTCGGTTTTGCGTTTATCGGCTTCCTTGATGATTACATAAAGGTTGTAAAAAAACGTAACCTTGGTCTTACAATAAAGCAAAAAACAGTTTTGCAGGTTGTTCTTATGGTTGCATATTTACTTGCACTTTTCCTTAACGACCCAACAGGCTCAATGCTTATTCCTTTTGTAGGCTATGTTGAAACAAAGTTTTTCTTCTGGCTTATCGGCTTTGCAGTTATTTATGCCACAACAAATGCAGTAAACTTTACAGATGGCATAGACGGTCTTTGCGGTTCAGTTACGTTAACTGCTGCAGTAAGCTTTATTGCAATCGGTGCTCTTCGTAATTGTTTTGGTGTAAGCCTTATGGCGTCTGCACTTGCAGGTGCACTTGTAGGTTACCTTATTTGGAACTGGCATCCGGCAAAGGTTATGATGGGTGACCTTGGTTCAATGTTTCTTGGAGGTATTGTTGTTGCATTATCATATGCAATAGATTGTCCGTTTATAATCTTACTTATAGGTATTATTTACGTTATTGAATTTGGTTCAGACGTTCTTCAGATTGGTTACTTCAAATTAACTCACGGTAAACGTATTTTTAAAATGGCTCCAATACATCACCACTTTGAAATGTGCGGATGGAAGGAAGTTAAGATAGTTAAAATTTTCAGTTTAGTTAACCTTATCGGCGGTATTGCCGCAATTCTTCTTATATATTTCGGTAATCCGAAATAATTGATTAGCTTATAAAATTTTAAAAGAAAGGTGTGCTTTTATGCCGGCTAAGAAAAGAATAAAAGATTTATTCGTTAAAAATGGTATGGATATTCCGTTTTTTGTAATAATGCTTGTTGTTCTCGCAGTTGGTTTAGTAATGCTCCTTTCTGCAAGCTATATTTACTCATTTCATTACACAGAAAATGGAGATAGCTTATATTATTTCAAAAGGCAAGCGGGTATTGCTGCGGTATTTGTTGTTGTTATTGCCCTTGCTTCTCGCTTTAACTATAAGTATCTGAGATTGTTTGCATTTATTGGCTGGTTTGGCTCGTTGTGCTTATTGGGTGTTACGGTTTTAAAAGGTGGCGGAGATATTAATCGTTGGATTTATATTGGTCCTCTCGGATTTCAACCGTCAGAGCTTGCAAAATTCTTTTTAATCATTTTTTGTGCATCAGGTCTTGATAAGGACCACAAAAAAATGATAAGCAATGCTCCTTCCAAAGCCTTCTGGGCTGTAAAGCTCAATGAAATTTCAAACGGTACCATAAAAATCAAGGCATCGACAACTGCGTTTTTCTTCTATGCATTTATTATTGCGCTTACCGCAGGTATGGTTTTAATAGGTAGCCATCTTTCCGGTGCAATTCTTATAATGCTTATTGGCGTTACAATGCTCTGGATAGGTGAAGGTAAAGCGCGTTGGTTTGTAATTGGCGGTATTGTTGCCGCGGTTGTTTTAGTATACGTTATATTCAATTATGAGGATTTGCCTCTGAAAGAATATATGATAGAACGTATAAGAGCATGGCGTATTAAGGATTATCAGCCGGATGATGCTCGTTGGCAAATAAATCACTCTTTGTTTGCACTCGGCTCCGGCGGGCTTTTGGGCTCAGGTATCGGTAACTCAAAACAAAAGTATCTATACGTGTCAGAATGTCATACAGACTTTATTTTCTCCATTATTGGTGAAGAATTAGGTTTTGTGGGTTGTGTTCTTATATTAGCTCTTTTTGTGGTTTTAATCTGCAGAGGTATTTATATCGGAATGAAAGCAAAAGACAGATTCGGTGCTCTTCTTGCTTTTGGTATGACTGCACAGCTTGCTTTACAGGTTGTATTTAATATAGCGGTTATTACCGATACGGTGCCTAATACAGGTATTCCTCTTCCTTTCTTCAGCTATGGCGGTACAGCACTTATGATAACTCTTGCAGAAATGGGTGTTATACTTTCTGTTTCACGTCAGGCAGATTTAAAACGAGTTTATTCATTGAAAAAAGAGAAAAAACAAATTAATAAAAAAGGATGGTGTGATTTATGAAGGTTTTGATTGCTACAGGTGGCACAGGCGGTCACGTTAATCCGGCACTTGCAGTTGCAGGTGAAATTAAAAAAAGATATCCGGAAGCAGAAATATGCTTTGTTGGTACTAAAGACAGAATTGAAGCAAAAATTGTTCCTGCAGCAGGTTACCCGTTAAAAACTATTGAAATAAGCGGTTTTAAGAGAGGCTTTTCTCCTGCAGAAATAAAGGCTAATATCAAGACTGTCATAAAGCTTGCCAAAAGTTCAAAAGCAGTTAAACAGATTATAAATGAATTCAAGCCTGATGTGGCTATTGGTTTTGGCGGTTACGTTAGTGGTCCTGTTATAAGAATGGCGGCAAAAATGGGCGTACCTACTGCAATTCACGAGCAAAATGCTTATCCGGGCATAACAAACAAGGCACTTGCCGAGCAGGTAGATGTTGTTATGCTTACTGCGGAAGAAGCAAAAACACATATGAAATGTAAAAATGAGCCTATTGTTACAGGTCTTCCTATTCGTGGTGAAATTCTTGAAGCAGATCCTGTAAAATCACGTGAAGAGCTTGGCTTTAACAGTAATCCTATAATTCTTTCTATGGGCGGTTCATTAGGCTCAAGAGAGATAAATAAAGCAATGGTTGATGTTATTGCTTCTCACTTGCACGATTCAGATTATAACTTTATTGTTTCAACAGGTCAGAATGGTGTTTGGGTTCCTGATAAATTAAGGGACAGAGGCGTTGATATTGATAAGTCATCAAACCTTCAGGTAAGACCTTATATCAATGATATGGCAAGGTGCCTTTCTGCTGCTGATGTTGTTATTTGTCGTGCCGGTGCATCGTCACTTTCAGAGATTCAGGCATTAGGTAAGCCGTCAATACTTATTCCTTCACCAAATGTAACTGAAAATCATCAGTATCATAATGCTATGGCTCTTGTTAACAAGAATGCCGCAGTAATTATTGAAGAAAAGGATTTGACAGGTACTACATTAAACAATGCAATAAACAATTTGCTTAAAAATAAGAATCGTCTTAAAGAGGTTGGTGACAATGCACGTGATATGGCAGTTATTGATGCAACAAGCCGTATCTGTGACATTGTTATAGGTCTTATTAAAAAATAATTTAACCAAATAAAAAAATGTGCATATTATATAGCGTTAGGTTCTTTTATATGTTGAAAGGGGTAACGCTATATGCAAAGTTTTGTAATCAGTGGCGGCAGACGATTAAGTGGAAACATAAAGGTTCAGGGCTCCAAAAACAGTGCGTTGCCGATACTTGTTGCAACTCTTATTGTTAAAGGGCAGAGTGTTATACATAACGTACCTGATCTTTCCGATGTCAGATGCACTTTGAAAATTCTGAAAAGATTAGGCTGTAAAATTCTGCAGGAGGGCTCAACCGTTATTGTTGATAGCAGTAACGCCGTTGAAACTGAGATTCCCGAAGAGCTTATGAGGGAAATGCGCTCGTCAATTATATTTTTGGGCGCTTTGATTGGCAGGAATGGAAAAGCAACTCTTTCTGCTCCGGGCGGATGTGAAATTGGTCTGAGACCTATTGATTTACATTTGTACGCCATAAAAAAATTAGGCGCTTGTGTTGATGAAAGCTACGGCAGACTTATATGTTATGCCCATAATGGTCTTAAGGGTAACAAAATAACATTTTCTTTTCCCAGTGTAGGAGCAACAGAAAATGCTTTGTTGACTGCAGTAACTGCTAAAGGCAGAACAGTTATAGTAAATGCGGCTCGTGAGCCCGAAATAATAGATTTATGCGACTTTTTGAATAAATGCGGTGCACAGATAAGCGGTGCAGGTGAAAGTATAATAACAGTAGATGGTGTGAATGAGCTTAATAGTGTTGAGCATACTGTTATTTGCGACAGAATAGTTGCTGCTACATATCTTGTGGCAGGTGCAGTAACCGGTGGCGATGTAGAGCTTCTTAATACGAATCCCGTTCATCTTAATTCTGTTTTGCCATTATTGGAGGAGGCAGGGTGTGAGGTTCGTGTCAGGTGCAAGGCTGTTCGTGTTAAGGCATTTGGCAGATTGAAGCGTATAGATAAAATCGTAACTCAACCTTATCCTGGTTTTCCAACAGATGCACAGGCTCTTTTTACAACTCTTGTTGCCGTAGCAGAGGGAACAAGTGTAATTGTAGAAAATATATTTGAAAATCGTTTCAAGCATATTCCCGAGCTTTTGCGAATGGGCGCAAAAATAAGAACAGAAGGCAGAGTTGCCGTTGTTGACGGAGTAAAACGGTTGTATGGTGCCGATGTTCAATCAGGCGATTTGCGTGGAGGTGCGGCTCTTGTTGTTGCAGGTCTGTGCGCAGAAGGTGTAACCAGTGTATCTAATATTGAATATATTGACAGAGGATATGCAGATTTTCAAAACAGTCTGTGTTCCCTGAATGCAGACGTTTACAGAAAGGTAAAATGAAATGGAACAAAAAAAGAAGCAAAAACGTAAAGGTTCCTCAACAAAAATAATTGCACCTAAAAATAATAAAACAGAGCATCTTTCAAAAGACGAGGTTCGTTCTATTAATAAACAAAAGCTGAAAAGAAGACGTAAAATTAAACGTATAATTTCACTTTTGTGTTTAGCAATATCAATTGTTTGTGTAAGCGCTGTACTTGTTTTAACTGTGTTTTTTAAAATAAATACAATTAAAATCTCCGGTGCAAGCGTATATGCAAATAAGAAAATAATAGAACAAAGCAATATTACTATAGGTTCCAGTCTTTTTAGTGTTAACGAGGAAGAGTTGAATGAGCTTCTTACTAAGAGATTACCATATATAAAAGAGATTAAATTGAAAAGGAAATTACCTGATACAATCAGTATTGAAGTTATAGAAACAACTGAAGTTGCAGCTTTTTCTAACGGCTCTGCTTATGTGCTTATTGATGAAACAGGTAAGGTGCTCAGTAAAAGTGCAACTGAAATTAAAGATGGTGTTACACTTGTAAAGGGTTTTTCCTTTAAAACTGCAGAAGAAGGTAAGGTAATTACTTTTAATGATGAAAAGTTAACAGCAGATTTTCTTGAGCTTCTCGGTAGTATAAAAGAAAATGAGCTTCAGCTGATTACTGAAATTTCTTTGACTAAGGATAAAGAGTTTAAAGCTGTTTATGATGGTCGTATTATTATTAAATTCGGATTAATGGATGATATTGATAAAAAGATTCAACGTGCTAAAATAGCCATTGACCAGGAAAATTCAATTAACCCGTATTGTGAAGGCGTGCTTGATTTAGGCACAGGCACAAATTATTACTTTAAACCCGGTCCGGAGGAAGAGTTAACCATTTCTCCTGATTTTGTAACAGATGAAAACGGTAATGTGGTTACAGATGCCGAAGGGGAATTTGTTACACATCCGCCTTCAACAAGTGGTGAGGACGGCAACAACGATGTTGAAGAAGATGGTGAATAATCTTTCTTTCTATTAAATAATAGGGAAAATACTCAAAAAATAGAAAAAAATACTTGCTATTGTCTCAATACTGTGTTAAACTTTAATAGATATAGTATGTATAACTATCATTGTATATAAAGTTGAATTTGGAGGAATTATAAATGAACTTTGAAATTTCAAACGATTTTGAAGAGGTTACTCAAATTAAAGTAATAGGTGTCGGCGGTGGCGGCGGCAACGCTATTAATCGCATGGTAAGTTCAGGTGTTCAGGGCGTTGAGTTTGTTGCTGTTAATACAGATAAACAGGTACTTACTTTCTCAAAGGCTACTCACAAAATCCAGATTGGTGAAAAAGTTACAGGTGGCCGTGGTGCAGGTGCACGTCCTGAAATGGGTCTTAAGGCTGCTGAAGAAAGCAGAGAAGCAATTGTAGATGCACTTAATGGTGCTAATATGGTATTTATCACAGCCGGTATGGGCGGTGGTACAGGTACAGGTGCTGCTCCTGCTATTGCTGAAATTGCAAAGAGCAACGGTATCCTTACTGTTGGTATTGTTACAAAGCCATTTGCATTTGAAGGTAAAAGAAGAATGCAGCAGGCAGAAGCAGGTATTGCAGAGCTTGCTCAGCATGTAGATAGCCTTATTGTTATCCCTAACGAAAGACTTAAACTTGTTTCAGACCAGAAAATTACTTTTGCAAACGCTTTCGATGTTGCAGACGATGTTCTTCGTCAGGGTGTTAAGAGTATTTCTGAGCTTATTAAAGTTCCGGGTCTTATCAACCTTGACTTTGCAGACGTTACAGCTGTTATGAAGGATGCAGGTCATGCTCATATGGGTGTAGGCCGTGCAACAGGTAAAGAAAAGGCAGAAGCAGCAGCTAATGCAGCAGTTTCCAGCCCTCTTCTTGAAACAACAATTCAAGGTGCAAAGGGTGTTATTATCAGCATTACATCTTCTCCGGACATTACTCTTGATGACGTTGACGTTGCAGCAAGCATTATTGCAGAATCTGCAGATGCAGATGCAAACATCATCTTTGGTGTTGCATTTGATGAAAAGCTTGAAGATGAAATGGTTGTTACTGTTATTGCAACAGGCTTCGGCACAGATTCAAACGGTATTGCTAACAAGTCAGGTGCGGCTCTTTCTTCAGATAGCTTCTCAGCAGTTGAAGAGTCAGATGATGAGGATATTGTTGATATTCTCGGCCTTTTCAAAAAATAATTATTTAAGTGTATTAAGGTGTTGCAAAAACATTGTTTTTGCAACACCTTTTTTTTTGCTTTTTTCCTTGATTTTGCTATATAAATGGTATACAATTAATAATGTATATTTATGTTTGTTAGGAAGTGTTTTTCATGAGAAAAGAATCAGCAAGAATCGGCTTTATCGGCATTAGCGGTAGAGGTTCAGGTATGCTTGGATTACTTTTACAAGTAGAGGGTGTAACTGTACCTGCAGTTTGCGATTTAATACCTGAAAGAGCGGAAAGAGGTATTGAAATTGTAGAAGAAGCAAATGAAGGTAAATATCCTGTTCATGCTTATCTTGATTATAAAGAAATGTTTAAAAATGAAGAGCTTGATGCAGTTGTTATTGCAACAACATGGATTACTCATGCAATGATTGCCATTGATGCTATGAACGCAGGTCTTCATGTTGGCATGGAGGTTGGCGGTGCTGCTTCCATAGAAGAGTGCTGGGAAATGGTTCGTACAAGCAAGCGTACAGGCAAAATCTGTATGCTTCTTGAAAACTGTTGTTATTGCAGAAACGAAATGGCAGTTTTTAATATGATTCGTAAAGGTATATTCGGCGAAATTGTTCATATGGAGGGCGGTTATCGTCATGACCTTCGAGATGAAATTTGCCTCGGCAGAGAAAATATTCACGGCAGACTTTATAATTTCATTCACAGAAATGGCGAAGTTTATCCAACTCATCAATTAGGCCCGATTGCAAAGGCTTTGAACATTAACAGAGGTAACCGTTTCCTTACAGTTAACTCTGTTGCAAGCAAATCACGTGGACTTCATCAATGGATAAAGGATAATAAAGGTGAAGAATATGACCTTTATAATCAAACCTTTAACTGTGGTGATATTGTAACAACAATTATCAAATGTGCAAATGGTGAAACAATCAAGCTTACCCATGACTGTTCTCTTCCAAGACCATATACACGTGATTACGAGGTTCAGGGTACAAAGGGTATTTACTCAGAACCTGAAGACGGTAAGGGCAGAATTTACCTTGACGGTATGCACAAGGAAGATGACAGCTGGACTCATAGCTGGGATGATTTTGGTCCATGGCGCGAAAAATATGAGCATCCTCTTTGGGAAGCTTATGAAAAGGGCGGTATAAAAGCAGGTCACGGCGGTATGGATTATCTTATTCTTTCCTCTTTTGTAGATAGTGTGTTTGAAGGCGAAAAAGCAAATATCGACGTTTACGATACAGCAACTTGGATGGCAATTACTTGCCTCTCAGAACAATCTGTTGCAATGGGTGGTGCTCCGGTTCCTGTTCCTGATTTTACAAATGGTGCATGGATAGACCGTGAACCAATCAGACGTGGTATTTACTGTCTTGAAGAGGTATGTGAAGAGTTTTTTAATGAGCAAGGAGAAGACGCAGAATGAGTTTTTACATAGGTGTTGACGGTGGCGGAACAAAAACCGCTTACGCATTATTTGATAATAACAAAAATATTATTGCAGAGCATGAGGGTCCTGCTTCTAACCACGAAAATATGGAGGGTTCTTTTCCTGAGGCTGCAGGAATTATTGCAGATGGAATTAAAAATCTTCTTATAAAGGCTGGTAAAAGTCTTGAAGATGTAGGCGGAATGTTGATGGGCCTTGCAGGCATTGACCATCCTTATCAGCATGATGCAATGCAAGAGGAGTTAGGTAAGTTAGGTATTAATGGTGCACGTATTTATAATGATGGCTTTATTGTTATAAAAGCCGGTGTAGGTAACGGTGCAGGCATCGGTTACAACTGTGGTACAGGTACTTGCTGTAATAGTCTTGATACAAACGGTAATATGCTTCAGATTGGTGGCTTTGATGTTCTTTCAGGCGATAAGGGTAACGGCCATTGGGTTGGCAACCAGGCATTCAGAATTATGTATGACCAGCTTTGCCTTGGTAAATCGAAATCTCTTATTACAGATTATATGAACGAAAAAGCAGGTATTTGCGACAGAGCAACTCTTCTTGATTCTATCGCTGTTCTTGAAAGTGAGGATGAAGGCGAAGCATTTTTAAGAAAGCTTATTGTTTCATTCTTTGATGCAGCAAATAACGATGATGAAGAAGCACTTAAGGTTGTTGAAGAAATGGCACAGCGCGGTGCGGATTATATCTGTGGTCATGTGAACAATATGGTGTTTGATTGCGATGTAATCAACGTTGTTCTTTCAGGCTCTGTTCACACTAAGCTTCCTTCATACAAGTATACAGACAGAATGGCTCAACTTGTTGAAGAAAGAACAGGCAGAAAGTTTAATTTCATTAAATTGGATTGTGCCCCTGTTATGGGTTGTATAAATTGGCTTATGGAAGGAATTGATGAATAATGAAAGAAATTAGTGTTACAGTCATTGGTTCAGGCTCAACTTATTGTCCCGAACTTATTTACGGCTTTATAGAAGCAAAAGATTCTCTCAAACTTAAAAGAGTTGCTTTTATGGATATTGATGAAAGAAAGAGAGAAATTGTAGGCGGTCTTTGTGTTCGTATGCTTAAAAGTGCAGGTATAGA
>JAZUMM010000138.1:0-5212 GCA_045603625.1 Acutalibacteraceae bacterium
CCTCTTTTGTATTTGATTTTCTTAATTATTACAGCGCCATAAAAAACAGCTCGCCATTGACTGTTCAGGAATATGCAAACGATTTATCAACATTTTTACGTTTTCTTAAGGTAATACGCGGGCTTGCCCATAAAGAAACTCCTTTTGATGAAATAGAGATTAAGGATGTAACCCTTGACCTTATTGCAGGTGTTACCTTAAGCGATGCATATATGTTCCTTGTTTATTGCAAGGACCAGCGCTCAAATAATGAGCGAACAAGAGCACGTAAAGCAACGTCCTTACGTGTATTTTACAAATACCTTACCGTTCAGAAAAAGCTGCTTGACGATAATCCTCTTCAAGAGCTTGATTCACCGAAAATAAAAAAGACTCTTCCCAAGTACCTTACCTTAGAAGAGAGTCTTTTGTTACTCAATGCAGTAGACGGCAAATTCAAAGAGCGGGATTATTGCATAATTACCCTTTTTCTTAACTGCGGAATGCGACTTTCGGAGCTTGTTTCGTTAAATTTATCCGATATACGCTCAAACAATACAATAGTTGTTACAGGTAAAGGTAACAAGGAGCGCACAATTTACCTTAACGATGCTTGTGTAGATGCTATTAATGCATACCTGCCGTACCGTCCCGTAGATGGCGTAAAGGATAAAAACGCTTTGTTTATAAGCCGTCAGAAAGGCAGAATAAGTCCCAAAACGGTGCAGTATATTGTTAAATCTACCCTTGAAAAAGCAGGTCTCGGTGACAGAGACTTATCCACCCATAAGCTCAGGCATACTGCCGCCACGTTAATGTACCAATACGGTGACGTTGATGTTCTGGCAATTAAAGAAATTCTTGGTCACGAAAGCCTGAGCACAACTCAGATTTACACTCACATTATGGATGAGCAGTTAAAAAAGGCTGCCGCATCAAACCCCTTAAGCTCAGTAAAAGCACCAAAAAGACCTGAGCTTAAAATGAATGATGCAGATGATTTAACTGAAGATGTTGAATAATTTATTTATTAAAATAAAGGCAACAAGGCTTGCAAGGCAACCCAAAGCAACAAAAAGTAAAAACACAAGGTAATCTGTTACGTAGCCTTTAATTTTACTTTGTCCCTCACCCTTTCCTGTAAGTAAATACGTAAATATTTCCCCGGAAATAACTGAACTTCTGCAGCAGCACTTAATAAGAGTGGCTGTTGCAGTTGCATATACAGGCAAAAATACAACAACACGGCACAAAATTTCCTTTAAAGCAAAAGAATTATAGCAAAGCGAAATGTAAACTCCTGCAAAAATGCCACTCACAAACGGTACAAGGCACAAAAACGGTGTTCCCATACCGCTGAAGCCTGTAATAAAGCATAAAATTACCATACTGAAAAAGGGCAAAAGCATTTTTAAGTATGAAGAAAAATACATCTCTGTGCTTCCGGGCAACAAAAAGCCTGAAAATATTTTATTAAGAAAACGTAAGGCTTCATCTGATGCTTTATTGTAAATAAATGCACCTATTATTATACCGCACACCATAAAAGCAAAAAACAACAAGGTTTTTAAATCAATATTTATTTTTCTTTTAACCCTGCTTTTAGGTAACATTTTCGGCATACCCTTTCGCAGATTAAAAACAACGTGTTTTTTTAACATAATTTACTCCTTTATTTATTTGCACAAATTATTCCACCCGTTATACAACTCAGAACAATAAGAGGAATTGTAAAAAACAGGATTTTTGATATACCGAATTTTAAAAGCAAGCATATTAAAACGAAAAAGAGTACACAATAAAAAATTGATGAAACAGAGCCGTTAACTATCCCCTTTCCCTTTAGCTTTTTATTGGCACGGTAACCGCACACAACAGAGCCCAACGCAATACCAAGGTACAAAATAACCTTTGTAAAGGTGGTAAAAGAGGAATTATTCAAAAGGAGTAAACTAACCGCCATAAAGACTAAAAACGTCACCACAACGCCTCTGAGGGCGCAAAAAAGGTATATAACAGCAGGCTTGTGCTCTTTTTTTGATTTGAATTGAGTTTTTAATATTTTAGGCATAAAAAAACCTCCGCTCTACTTTTAATAAAAAGTATGCGAAGGTTTAATTTTTTATGAATTATTCTGCAGAATTATCTTCTGATGGAATTTCATCAACAGGAGCTTCATCAGCAACGTTTTTAACAACAGCCTTTTTCTTTCTGGAGAATTTGCCGCCGTTTACTTTACCGTCAATAGCATCTTTTTCTGCTTTAGCATTTTTAGCTTCCTGAGCAGCTTTTCTTTCTGCTTCCATACGCTCGTTTGCTGTGTTGTTTGTGTAAATAGCAGATTTGTGGAACTTGATTTTTGTTCTGTCAGCGCCTGTTTCAAGAACGATTGAATCGTCCTTAACAGTAACAATTCTGCCCATAATACCGCCTGTTGTTGTAATTTCATCGCCAACCATAACGGAGTCACGCATATTCTGTTCCTCTGCCTGTCTCTTTTTCTGAGGACGAAGAACAAGGAAATACATAACACCAACCATAAGAATAATTGGTAAAAATTGCTTAATATCAAAGGTCTGACCTGCTAAATTAATAACTGAAAACATAGTAATTTTCCTCCAAATAAAAATACCAATATATTATACATTAACTATATTCTTGTGTCAAGTAAATCAACGTATTTATTTTTAAACTCGGCGAATGTGCCCTTGTCTAACTCCTCGCGTATTCTTGCCATAAGATTATTGTAAAAATAAAGGTTATGGGTAACCGCAAGGCGCATTGCAAGAACCTCTTTCGCCTTAAATAAATGGTGAAGATATGCTCTGCTGAAGCGTTGACACGTAGGGCAATTACATTGTGGGTCAATAGGTGTATCATCATTATGGTACTTTGCATTATTCATATTAATTATACCGTTCCAGGTAAACAAATGACCGTGACGTGCATTTCTTGAAGGCATAACACAGTCAAAAAGGTCAACACCTCTCCACACGCCTTCAATAATGTTACCCGGCGTACCCACACCCATAAGGTAACGTATTTTATCCTTAGGCATAAAGGGTTCGACCGCAGAAATAATTCTGTACATATCCTCTTTCGGCTCGCCAACTGCAAGACCGCCTATTGCATAGCCATCAAGGTCTAAATCTGCAATAATCTTCATATGCTCAACACGTAAATCATCAAAGGTTGCACCTTGGTTTATACCGAAAAGGAGTTGATTTTTGTTAATAGTATCAGGCAAGGAATTAAGGCGTGCCATTTCGTTTTTGCACCTTACAAGCCAACGCGTAGTTCTTGCAATAGATTCCTTTGCATATTTATACTCTGCAGGGTTCTTTACACATTCATCAAACGCCATGGCAATGGTTGAAGCAAGATTTGACTGAATCTGCATACTTTCTTCAGGACCCATAAAGATTTTTTTGCCGTCAATATGAGAGTTGAAGGTAACGCCCTCTTCCTTTATTTTGCGCAGCTTCGCAAGTGAAAACACCTGAAAACCGCCACTGTCTGTAAGAATAGGACCGTTCCAGCCTGTAAACTTATGAATACCGCCAAGCTCTTTAATAAGCTTATCGCCCGGTCTTACGTGAAGGTGATAAGTATTGCAAAGCTGAACCTGACAGTCAATATCCTTTAAATCATAAGCAGACAAACCGCCCTTTATAGCACCGCAGGTAGCAACATTCTGGAACGCCGGTGTCTGCACAACACCGTGAACTGTATGGAACTCGCCTCTTCTCGCGGTACCTTCTGTTTTTATAAGTTTAAACATAATACACAACCTTTATAGATTTGAATTAGGAATTAGGAATTGAGGTTTTTAAAATTACGCGATAGCCTATACCTTACCTCTTCACTATTACCTCTTACTTCTTACTTGCTCATCCTTTATAGGATGAGCATTGCGTCGCCGAAAGAGAAGAATCTGTATTTTTCTTTAACGGCAACGTCGTAAGCCTTAAGTGTTTTTTCATAACCGTAAAAAGCACAAACAAGCATAATAAGTGTACTTTCGGGCAAATGGAAATTTGTAAGAAGACCGTCAATACATTTAAATTTATAACCCGGATAAATAAAAATATCCGTAAATCTGTCATCTTCTTTAATTTCACCGCAGAAGGTACCTACACTTTCAAGAGTACGGCAGCTTGTTGTGCCTACTGCAATTACTCTGCCACCATTTTTCTTTGTACGGTTAATTAAATCGGCAGTTTCCTTCGGAAGATAATAATGCTCGGAGTGCATGTGATGGTCTTCTATTTTATCTGCCTTAACAGGACGGAACGTGCCAAGACCCACGTGAAGAGTAACGTAACCGATATTTACGCCTTTTTCACGTAATTTTTTAAGTATTTCATCTGTAAAATGCAAGCCTGCCGTAGGTGCCGCCGCAGAGCCTAATTCTTTAGAGTAAACTGTCTGGTAGCGCTCCTTATCCTCAAGCTCCTCTGTAATATAATGAGGAAGAGGCATTTGACCGATTTCATCAAGAATATTAAATATATTATCGTTCTTATCGTAAGAAAAGCGAATTACCCTGTTACCGTTATCAAGAACCTGAGTTACAACACAGCTTAAAATACCGTCACCAAATGTAAACTCTGCATTTTCCTTTGCACGCTTGCCGGGACCTGCAAGGCATTCCCACAAATCATTTTCAATCTGCTTAAGAAGCAAAAATTCAACCTTTGCACCTGTATCCTTTTTAATACCGTAAATACGTGCAGGCAAAACGCGTGTGTTATTAAGAATAAGGCAGTCGCCTGCTTTAAAATAATCAAGTATATTATAAAAATGCTTATGGCTTATTTCATCACTTTCCTTTGAAAGAACCATAAAACGTGAGCTGTCGCGTGGCTCGGCAGGATGCTGAGCAATAAGCTCTTCAGGTAAATTATAAAAAAAATCTGATTTATTCATATTCCAACCTTTTTCCAATATATTTAGGGTGAAAGGAATTATCCGAACCGTGTTTTATACAGGCGGATTTCCGTTCATCCTGTGTTAAAATACTCGCCAATCCGAAAGGATTAGCTGCGTTTTTGCCTTGGCTGACCAAAAATCCGCACTGTATAAAATCTTTGACCTAAAAGCGAAAGATTTTTATTGGATTTTTGGTGTTGAGGGCGAAGATAGGCTGACGCCTTTCAAGACCGAAACCCCGAAAAGGCTTGAAAATACTTGCTTTTAGGCAGGTTCGGATAACTCATTTCACCCTATAGTA
>JAZUMM010000139.1:0-4562 GCA_045603625.1 Acutalibacteraceae bacterium
ATATACAACTAAAGCAGTATGCGGTAGTTATATGAGTGCTTATTACTCAACAATTACTTGTAAAGATAAATATTAATATTTAAACGGATGTTTCCCGTGCAGCTTCTGCACGGGAATTTCTTTTTAAAAATTTCAAAATACTATTGAAATAATCGGAATTAGAGTGTATAATGGTAAAGAATAAAAATGGGTATTAGTATAACTATGCCCTGTTATCTACATTCTAATTTTTCGGAGGTAGTTATGAAAAACACAGCAAAAAGAACTCTTGCACTTGTGCTTTCACTTCTTATGCTTTTCGGATGTGTTGGTGTAAGCGCTGCAACAGAGGAAACAACAGGTTACGAACCACTTCGTATTTCTTGTACAATGTATGGTGATTCACAAACACAACGTGGCTTTACATGGTTCACAGAGAATGGTTGTGACACATCAATCCAGATTGTAACAAGTGCACAGTATGCTCTTAGGGGCTTTGACGGTGCAGAGGTTATTACAGGTGAAACAGCAAACTGGCAGGATTATTTCAGTCATAAGGTTGTTGCTACCGGTCTTAAACCTGGTACTACATATAAATATCGCGTAGGCACAACAACAAAAGATCAATGGGGTCCTGTTGGTACATTTGTTACTGATGACGGTGATGATAAATTCTCATTTATCGCTATTGCAGATGTTCAGGCAAGCAGCCTTGAAAATTTCCAGCAAGCTGCAGTTGTTATGGATAAAGCAATGCAGTATACTCCTGATGCTGAATTTGTAGTTAACCTTGGTGACTTTGTTAACGATTGTACAAACGATGAATGGAACTGGTACGGTGAAAGCTTTGAAAAAGCAAACACAAACCTTACTCTTGTTCCGGTTGCAGGTAACCATGAAGGTAACATCACAAATAAATTAAATGTTGGTTGGTTTGACAATATGTTCAATCTTGAACATGGCGAAGGCGACCTTAACGGTGTTAACGGTGTTTACTATTCTTATGATTACGGTAACACACACTTTACAGTTCTTAACTCAAACGATATGTACCCAATGACAGAGGCTCAAAGAAACTGGGTATATAACGATATCACTTCATCTGATGCTCAGTGGAAGGTTCTTCTTCTCCACCGTGCAGCATATTCTGCAGGTAAGAACATAAATAAGCCTGATACTCTTATTATGAGAGAAACAATTATTGAAATTGTTGATGAAACAGGTGTTGACCTTGTTCTTTCAGGTCACGACCATATGTACTTCAGAACACAGCAGGTTGCAGGTGATGCAGTTTGCGAAGATACTGTTTACGTAACAGAAAAATTCAATGGCGAAGACACAACATTTGCAGTAAATCCTGAAGGTGCAGTTTATATTCTTCCTTCAACTGCAGGTACAAAGAGATATGGCGTAAACGAAGATGCTATTAATCCTATTATGGACTGTGCAGATGCTTGCTTTACAACAAGATCAGAAAAAGATGAAGATGGCGTAGAAACAAATCCTAATGCCGGTGGTTGCTTCTCAAATATTGAAGTTGACGGCGACAGACTTATTTACAAAGCATACGTTGTTAATGATGATACTAAGAAGGTTACATTAGTAGACGAATACGCTATTAAGAAAACCGTTGAAAATGAAGATGTTGAAGATACAGATCTTCCAACAGACCTTATCGGCTCTCTTGACGGTTCAGTTGCTAACTTCTTTGTTGAATTCTTTAGTGTTATCTTTACATATATTACAAAACTTATTCCACAGCTTATTGGCGGTCTCTTTTAATAGAAAGTTTTAAGTTAAGTAATTATACCCTTGGTCAGCATTATTGACCAAGGGTTTTTTATTGTCGTTTTTACTAAATAAATGCGTTATTTTTTGTCACTTGTAAAGACGTTGTAATTACTGTTTTCTATTGAAAATGGTAGCAAAATGTTTATAATTAATAGTGTGTATTTGCTTTTTGCAAGGAGGATTTTTTATGGATAAAATAATCAAAGTCGGTATCATCGGTTGCGGTGGTATTGGTAACAGTAAACATTTGCCTGCTCTTAAAAAGGTACCGGGTGTGGAGATTGTTGCTTTCTGCGATATTATTAGAGAAAGAGCAGAAAAATCTGCTGAAAAATTCGGTACAGAAGATGCAAAGGTTTATGAAGATTATAAAGAACTTCTCAAGGATGAAAGTATTGATGTTGTTCATGTTTGTACTCCTAACCGTTCACACAGCTTTATAACAATTGATTCGCTTGAAGCAGGTAAGCATGTAATGTGTGAAAAACCAATGGCTAAAACATATAAAGAAGCACTTGCAATGTGTGAAGCTGCTGAAAGAACAGGCAAAAAGCTTTCTATTGGCTATCAGAACAGGCAGACTTCTCAAAATCTTTATGTAAAGCAATGTGCAGATAATGGCGAATTCGGTGAAATTTACTACGGTAAGGCTCTTGCTATACGCCGTCGTGCAGTTCCTACATGGGGCGTTTTTCTTAATGAATATGAGCAGGGGGGCGGACCTCTTATTGATATCGGTACACACGCTCTTGATATGACTCTTTGGGTTATGAATAACTACGAGCCTGAAATGGTAGTTGGCCAAACCTTCAGGAAGCTTGCTGAACAAGAAAATCAGGGTAATGCCTGGGGTAAATGGGATCCTAAGGAATTTACAGTTGAGGATTCAGCTTTTGGTTTTATTAAAATGAAAAATGGCGCTGTTATCAATCTTGAATCAAGCTGGGCACTTAACATAGCTGAGCCAAATGAGGCTTGCTATATGATTTGTGGTGATAAGGGCGGTGCTGATACTCTTAACGATCAGGCTCGTATTAACTACATAAAGAATAACAGACAGTGTATTGAAATTCCTAACCTCAATGCAGGCGGGGCAGCCTTCTTTGAAGGGCAGAAAGATGGTTCTCCTGCAGAAATGGAAGCATCAAGCTGGATTCACGCAATCCGTACAGACACAGACCCGGTTGTTTTACCGCGTCAAGCACTTTGCGTAACACGTATTCTTGAAGCGATATATGAATC
Organism: Acutalibacteraceae bacterium; assembly: GCA_045603625.1. GTDB lineage: Bacteria > Bacillota > Clostridia > Oscillospirales > Acutalibacteraceae > DTU089. Next base: position 3,013 of record JAZUMM010000139.1, read on the forward strand.
TGCTAAAACAGGTAAACCGGTTTATTTTGATTAAAATTGCCCATAGCACCGCTTTAGCCTCAGGGCAGTATCGTTATACAGCACCATCGTCTAAAGACGGCACTCTGAACAATTTTAATTCAAAATAAAAGTTGTTTCATAATTGCCCATAGCACCGCTTTAGCCTCAGGGCAGTATCGTTATACAATTGCTCAGTTAAAAATGTAAGATGTTTACAGATAATATACATTGCTTAACGAAGCAACAATATAAATAAAAAAGCATAGCACCGTTTGTTATAGACGGTGCTATGAAAATTCAATAATACATAATCAGAGGTAATAATATGAAATTTGCAGTACAGTTATATTCAGTTCGTGACCATATAAATAATGGTAATGATATGCTGGAGGTTCTTGGTAAAGTTAAAGAAATCGGTTTTGACGGCGTTGAGTTTGCAGGCTATTTTGACCTTTCTGCAGAGCAGCTTCGCGCAAGATGTGATGAATTAGGCCTTACGGTTGTTGGTTCTCATTTAGGTCTTGATGATTTCCGTCCCGAAAACGTTGAAAACACACTTCTTTTCGGTAAAACATTAGGCGCAAAGTACCTTGGTGTTGGTGGCGCACCTCATTCAACTTATGAGGAAGCAAAAGAAACAGGCGAGGTATTAGGTGCTGCTTCTGTTAAAGCAAAAGAAATGGGTATGGATACATATTATCATAATCATACAGAGGAATTTGAAGTTCTTAAAGATGGCAAAAATGCTATGGATATTATTTCTGATGGCGGTTGCTTCCTTGAGATTGATACATATTGGAGCTTCTGTGCAGGTGTTGATAATACCGAATATCTTAAAAATAATAAAGATAAAATCAAGCTCGTTCACATTAAAGATGGCATAAATCGTAAGCCTAAAGCATTAGGCGAAGGCGAGTGTGACCTTCAAAATGTAAAAAACGGTGTTAATGCTATTGGGCTTGACTGGGTAATACTTGAAAATGATGAACCTGTTCCCACAGGTCTTGAAGATATTACTCGCAGTTACAAATGGCTTAAAGAAAATTTTTAAAGGATAGGATTTTATTATGAAATTAGGTGTTCTTACAAATTTACTTGGTACAGTTTCTCTTGAAGAAGCTCTTAAATATTTTCAGAGTTTAGGTCTTGAAATGGTTGAAATCGGTTGTGGTGGTTTTCCCGGTAAAGACCATGCTGACCCTGATATACTTCTCAATGATGAAAAGGCTCTTGAGGATTTTAAAGCATTGCTTAAAAAATATAATGTTGAAATAAGTGCATTAAGCTGTCACGGTAACCCTGTGCATCCCAATAAAGAATTAGCCGCACAATACGATAGTGATATGCGTAAAGCTGTTCTTCTTGCAGAAAAATTAGGTGTGCATCAGATTAATACATTCTCAGGTTGCCCCGGCGATTGTGATACTGCAAAATATCCTAACTGGGTAACTTGTCCTTGGCCAAATGATTTTGGTGAAATTCTTGAATATCAATGGAACGAGGTTCTTATTCCTTATTGGAAAGAATTTGTTAAGTTCTCAACTGCACAC
>JAZUMM010000140.1:0-3832 GCA_045603625.1 Acutalibacteraceae bacterium
TTTTGGACTAAATATTCGTTTGAAGAACAACAAAAAAGAAAAATTTCACTTTTTGACAAAAAAATAACAAAAAGCTATTGACAAATGATAGTATGCGTACTAATATAGTAGACGTACTAAATAGTAAGCATACTAAAACGCGAGGTTTGTTTATGGCACACAGAGAAAATAATGCAACCAAACAAGCGATTGTCGATTCGGCGATTAAAAATTTTCTTGTAAACGGCTTTCATCATACGTCAGCAAAAATGATTTGTGAGGACGTAGGCATAAGCCCCGGAAATCTGACCTTCTGGTTTCCTGCAAAGGTAGATATTCTGCTTGAGTTTACAAAAAAGATAATGAATTATCACACGAAATTTATTGAATATAATAAAAGTAAGGATGAAGAAAACTTATTTATATATTGTCTTGAAATCGTAGTGCAGATAGTTTTATGCGAGGAAAGAGAAAATATACGAGATATTTATTATTCTATGTATTCAGAACCTCTGACAATGGCATTTCTTAAAGACTGGACTGCCGAAAAAAATCTTGATATCGTCGGCAAATACCTTCCCGATTGGGATTTAAAGCGTTTCAGAAAAACGGCAAACGTAACCTGCTGTATAGAAAGAAGTGCTCTCGCCGAAGCCTGTTCAGAGGAGTATACGTTAGAAGATAAAATCAGGCTTACTCTTACCTGCCTTTTAAAGATATACGATTTTTCAAAGAAAGACAGAGAAAAAGTAATAGACAGGATTTTAAAAACTGATTATCAGAAAATAAAAACAGAAATGCTGAAGCAGTTAGATGAGTTTATAAAATAATGACGTAAATATGAAATAAGATGCCGGATACCAGATGCCAGAGGTTTTGAAATTGGCAAATTGGAAATGGATAATTGCAAATTTCGGAACTGCGTTGGCGATTATAAAGCCCGCAAACATTAAACTTTTCCGAGGGAGGAAACTATATGAAAAGAAATAAAACTTTTAAGAAGATATTGAGTATAGCACTTTGCCTTGCTCTTGTAATGAGCTACGTGCCTGCGATATCGTTGAACGCTTTTGCTACAGACGGCATAAGCTATATTGATGCAGACGGCATTGAACAGATTTATACGGGTGAATATACAGAAATTACATTAGAATCCAAGACGCTTGAAGCCGGTTGGTATATAGTGAATAAAGATATTACTATGGAAAAACCTTCTGATTATTCAAGTAATTTGATTGTTTCGGGTGATGTTCATCTTATTCTTTGCGACGGTTCGACGCTCACTCTCAACTCTAAATTTGAAGTAAGCACAGGAAACAGTCTGACAATTTACGGACAGACCGGCTCAACAGGTACGCTTAATGCTAAATCAGGCATTGGTGCGGTTCGTACAGGTACTATAATTATCAATGGTGGTATAATAAATGCAACGGGTCCAAATGGTTCTATGGACAGTACCGGTGGTACAGGTAGTGCCGGTATTGGTGCAACTTACAAGGACACTTATAGTAGTTCTCCCATTCAGGATTATGGTTATTCAGGTACTATTGTTATAAATGGCGGTACGGTTACTGCAATCGGTGGCGGAGGGGCTGCCGGTATCGGTATGAGTGCTGCAAGTAGATATACAGGTGGTAGCACAATTACAATAACCGGTGGTATTGTTAATGCTGTAGGTGGCGAAAACAGTGGTGCCGGTATTGGTGGCGGCACATATAACGGTGGTCACACAATTACGATAACCGGAGGAGTAATTTCGGCAACAGGTGGTGAATATGCTCCCGGTATCGGTACAGGTAGTAATGGAGATGCTTCTACCATTGTCATTACAGGCGGTAACATAAAGGCTGTTTCCGGAGGAACTTGTGCCGGTATTGGCAAAGGCTCCTGGGCTGATGGAACAACTACCGTTAAAAATGGCAACGGTGATAATATTACCTGCAAGACACTTGATTTCGGTACAGAGCAAGTTGCTCTTACAAGAATTATCGGTTTGCCGAGCTATTACGATATAACCGAAACTGAAACTATTGACGGCAAGTATTATATATACGTTACTTCTAACGTTGAATTGGGCAATGCCTATGCGGGAGTCGTATTATATGAACGCACAGAAAACGGATATGTTCACAACCATAATTTTACAAACGGATTTTGCGTTTGCGGAGAATACGCACCCGCAACAGAGGTAAGCGATAAATACGATGTTGACGGCGACGGCTATACCGACCAGGTGTATGAAATTGCAAATGCAGGTCAGCTTTATTGGTTTGCAGGTCTTGTAAACGGTACTCTTACCGACGTTCAACAGAACGATAGAGCAAACGCAGTTTTAACTGCTGATATTGTTGTAAATAAGAATGTTCTTAATGGTGATTATTCTCTTAATGGTGACGGTAGCGGTTTCCGTGTATGGACACCTATAGGTCTTGGTTACGGTGATTATTCAGGTGTTTTTGATGGTAAGGGACACACGATTTCCGGATTGTACTATAACGATAATGTTAACGGTGAATATGTCGGTCTTATCGGTGGATGCTGGGTATCGTGCAAGGTAAGGAATTTAGGTGTTGTTGATACATATTTCCGAGGCTTAAGAGCAGTAGGTGCTATCGTCGGTCAGTTTGCCGGGAAAATAGAGAATTGCTTTGCACAAGCAAATATAACAGCAAACCATTCAGGCGGTATAGTAGGTCAGAGCATTGTGTTCAACGGAAGCGGCTCTCCTGTTAATAATTCGTGGTTTGCGGGAAAACTTTCCGGTTCCTATACAAATGCAATCGGTTATCAAACAAAAGCAACAAATTGTTATTATGACAGTACACTTTTCACGGGCTCATCTCATGGCACAGGCAAAACTACCGAACAATTTGCAAGCGGTGAGGTAGCATATCTTCTCAATAATTCTTCCCCCGAGGGTGTTTGGAAGCAGACGATCGGTGAAGATGCTTACCCGAATTTCACAGGTGAAAAGGTTTATTACGGTTATTCCTGCGAAACAGAGGAATACGTTGGTTACGCAAATAAAAAAGCACATCCTACACAAACTCATTATGATGAAAAGGGATATTGTGCAATATGCAAAACGTATCAGCCCGCATCACTTAATGAAAACAACTACTATGAAATTTATAACGTAGGTCAGCTTTACTGGTTTGCAGAAACGGTTAACAGTTACAATAATGAATTCGGTGCAATTTACAACGCTATTCTTATGAATGACATTGTAATCAATGAAAACGTTGTTGATGAGGAAGGAAATCTTACGGAGAATACAGAAAACCTTCGTGAATGGATACCCATAAGCAATGGTGTGCAAATCTTTTATAACGGCGTTTTTGATGGTAATTATCATACAATTTCAGGTGTTTATATTGATAATGCTGATTTAAGCTATGCGGCACTTTTCGGCTCTCTTCAAAACGGTGCAATTAAGAATCTCGGTATCACAGACAATAATCTCCGGGCACGGGCCATGGCGGTGAATCTTGAGGCCCTTGAAGGTAAGCGGCGCGACGACGGAGGTATAGCCATCCATGGAAGGCGCAGTGCCCACGCTGACAAACGGCAGACCGGTACGCGCAGCGTTCACGCGCGTGGTATCGGTGATGGAGCCGGAGCCCACAGCCACGAGGAATTCCGTCTCCGGCTGGATGCTCAGCAGCACCTCGCCCACAGCACGCTCATCAGGCTCCATATGGCCTTCGCGCACAATCACGCACTCGATAACATGATAGCCCGCTGCCTTGAGCGTCTGGCTTACGCGGCGGCCGGCCACTTCATAGGTGATATTATCCGCCACAAGCACGCAGTGCGTACCCAGACCGCGCGCACGGATATAGCCGGGAATCTT
>JAZUMM010000141.1:0-11897 GCA_045603625.1 Acutalibacteraceae bacterium
ATCTGATGTGTTCTGCCTGTTTCAAGAGTAACCTTAAGATATGTAAAGCCGTTAAACCTTTGCAAAACCTCAAAATGTGTAACGGCATTACGAGAATTTTTTTCGGTAACTGCCTGTTTTTTTCTGTCTTTAGGATGTCTGCCGATTGGTGCATCAATAGTACCGCAATCATCCTTAATATTACCAACAACAACTGTATTGTAAATTCGGGTAAAAGAATGCTCTTTAATTTGCTCTGCAAGCCCTTTATGTGCAGCATCTGTTTTAGCAACAACAAGCAGACCGCGTGTATCTTTATCAATTCTGTGAACAATCCCCGGTCTTATAACACCGTTTTTACCTGATAAAGAGTCGCCGCAATGATAAAGAAGAGCATTTACGAGCGTACCGTCAAAATTACCTGCAGCAGGATGAACAACCATGCCCTTTGGCTTATTGACCACAAGAAGATGCTCGTCCTCAAAAACAATATCAAGAGGAATATTCTCCTTTTCAACAGATAAAACCTTAGGCTCAGGTATTTCTACGGTAATAACATCGCCTGTACGGACAGTATATTTTTTTGTTGCAACAGAACCGTTAACAGTAACTGCACCTTCTGCAATAAGTTGTTGAACAGAGTTACGTGAAAGCTCACTATATAAAACAGGAATAACTTTATCTAATCTTTCGTTTGTATAAGCATCTGTAACAACTAATTCAATCAGATTCATTTGTTTTCTCCGTCTTTGATTTGCTATTTTTAAAGTCTTTTACAAGGTCAATTATAAGATAGAACATAAGAGCAAATGCACCTACTGTAATAAGACAATCGGCAAAATTAAAAACAGCAAAATTAACAAATAAAGGCTCAATAAAATCTATAACGTATTTTAAACGTATTCTGTCAATTACATTCCCGATACCACCGGAAATCATTAACAAAAGACATATATTAATAAATTTTGATTGGTTTTTGTTTTTTAATAAATAAAAAATAACAACACCAATAAGAATAATTGAAACAACAGTTAAAACTATTGTATGTGCCGCAAACGAACCAAACACAGCACCTGTATTTTCAACATATCTGAAAGAAAGAACATTTTCAATAACAACAAACTGTTCTTTATCCTTAAGGTATTCTACAACAAGGTACTTTGTAAACTGGTCCGTACCGATAAGCAATGCACATATAACAATGCAAAGAATTATTGACATTTAAATCCCCTAATTATTTCTTTTTGCGAAACAAACCACGACGTTTTGCTGGTGCTTCGTCTTCAGTTTTAACGTCATCAATTTTTTCAATCATATCAAAGAAAGATGATTTTTCTTCAAAGCTTTCTATATTATAATCAGCTGAAGCTTGTTCCTGAGATTCCTGAGAAACATCTGCTTCAACAGCTTCATCCGCAGAATCGTCTTCATCATCAAAAAACCTTGAAATAGGAATATCATCTGCCTGAGCATTACTTTCAACCTCAGTTTCTTCAACTGAAGGCTCATCTGTTAAAGCATTTTCTTCCTCAGATAATGAATTTTCTTGTTCAAAAGATAAAACATTATCATCAGATTCGCATTGACAAACAGATTGGAAATTCTCTATTGTAGGAAACTCTTCCTCCTGAACATCCTCTTCAACAAACTGAAGATTTGAATTTTCTTCAAAGAAATCATACGGAAGCTCAGTTTTTACAACAGGCTCACTTTCTTCAATTACATCATCAGAAAGCTCCTCAGCATCTTCATCTACAAATTCAAGAACACAATCAGCCTTATCTTCATCAAAAGCTTCTTCAATTGGTTCATTTACAGATTCATTACTTTCAACACTTTCTATTTTAGCTGCTTCTTCAACTGCGAGCTCAGGAAGCTTGGAAATAAGCTCAATATGAGCTTTATACTGAGCAAGGATTGATGCCCTGAATTCTGATACTTCTTTTTTGAGCATATCATAATGCAATGATTCGCTGGTAATTGTTCTGTTTGCAGCACCAACAGTGTTGCTTGCAGACTCATTTGCTTCAATAAGAATACCGTGAGCCTTTTCTTTAGCATTTGCAAGAATTTCTTCTGCCTTATCTCTTGCAAGAGACAAAGCAAGCTCTGCATCTGCAATTGCTTGTTTTTCCGCGTCTGATTTGATTATTTCAGCTTCTCCTTTAGCGGCTGCAAGAATTGCCTCTGCCTCTACTTTTGAATCTGCAACAGAATCCTCTGCTTCTTTAATAATCATATTAGCGGCTTTCTGAGCACTCATAACAGCCTGCTTAATATCAACCTCATCATTCTTATATTGCTCAAGCTTCTCGGCAAGTAAGCTTACTCTTTTAATAAGCTCGCTATTTTCACGGAACATTTTTTCGTAATTTACCAAAACCTCACCAAAGAATACATCAACATCATCTGATTTATAAGCATTTCTGCCTGCACTCTTAAATTCGTAAGCTTTAAGTTGAGCCGGTGTCATCATATAAGTTTCCCACTTTCCACTGTATAATAAATAAATTAATTAAAAGAACACTCCTGTGCTTTCGAGTTCATCAAGAAGGTCACCTGAAACATTTACATTATATGGAGTAATAATGTATGTGTTGCTTGACACTTTTTTAAGTTGACCACCGTTTGCGTATGCAACACCGTTAAGAAGGTCAATTAAACGTCTTGCAACCTCTTTGCTTGCAGCCTCAAGATTAAGGACAACAGTTCTTTTTTCGTTAAGATGGTCTGCTATAGCACGAGCATCCTCAAATTTATCAGGCTTAACAAGAACAACCTGAAGCATTGCTGTTGTACGAATATCAACAACTCTGTTTGAGTCTGTTGCTTGTCTTCTTATACGAGATGCTCTTGGTGCTTCGTAATCATTATCGTAATTTGAAGAAAAGCTTGCAACCTCTGCGCCTTCTTGCTCATTTTCTTCAATCTCATCATACTCATCATCTGAACCGTTGAGTAACTTTTTAAAAATATCGCTGAATGCCATTTTGAATACCTCCAAAAATTATTTATATATTCTGGCTCCGAAAATTGCAGAGCCTACTCTGACTAAGTTTGAACCGTGACAAATTGCCTGTTTATAATCACCGGACATTCCCATTGATAAAATCTGAAAATCAAAATTATTGTATTTTTTTAGCTTAATTTCGTTATAATAATCACTCATAGCTTCAAAATACTTTTCAAGCTCCAGATCATTATCACAAATGGGCGGAATTGTCATTAAACCCTTAACCTGTAAATTAGGAAGAAGAGAAATTTTTTCAAGAGATTCAGAAAACGCTTCTTTATCAAACCCTGTTTTACTTTCTTCATCACCAATATTAATTTCGAGAAGAATCTTTGCAGTAATATCTGCTTTTTGAGCCTCTTTTGAAATAAACTCGGCAAGATTTAAGCTATCAACAGATTGAATCATATCAACCTGATTTACAATCTTTTTAACTTTATTTGTCTGAAGATGTCCTATAAGATGTTTTTCAACACCGTCAAGATTTAATGTATCTTTCTTTGACAAAAACTCCTGAACCTTATTTTCACCGATTAAATCAACGCCACATTCATTTATTGCATAATTAATTTTAGGAACAGAAACAGTTTTTGTTACCGCCATTAATCTTACATCCTCATAAGACCTGCCTGATTTGACAGCAGCCTCACATATTTCATCATGGATAACCTTAAGATTTTCTTTAATATAGACGAATTCGTTATCACACGAGCTTATTGTCATACAATTCAACTCCTTTCGTAACAACCTCATCATACTGCTTTATATAATCTGTACTTCCGTCAGGATTATCAACTATTGTATAAGTATCTGTTGTGTAAATAATATGAACCTTTCTGAAGCCGAGAAGGTTACCACGAACAACGTAAACACCTTTTTCACCATCTACGGTACGTATTGCAGAATTGCTGATTTTAAAGCCTGAGTAAGCTTTTGTAACAATCTGAATATCTTCAAGACGTAAATCTGCAAGAGATTCATTCATAACATTACAGGATAAAATAACCATTGTATTTTCACCTGTACGCTCACCTATTTTATAAAGTGTAACAGGCAGCTGCTCAATTCCCCTGAGTGAAAAGTTAACCTGTAAGGTATCACCCTGTGTTAAGTTAACAGTGTCCTCGGTAGGAACACTACAAACAATGTACCACTCAAAGGAGCTTACTATTCTGCCAACAACGTTTGAAGATACAGGCTGTGGTTTTGCTTTGATTGCATTTTCAACAGCAGTTAAATCTATTTCGTTAATTTTACTGAAATCAATTGTATCTTCATAACCGTCAGAGCCGTCAACATAATAGCCTGCACTGTCACTTTTGATTTCTGTATAAGAGTAATCTGAATTTTTTAAAGAAGAAAGCTCATTTTTCAATGATGCAAGCTGTTGTGAAAAATCCATATCAACACCGGTTGCAATTTGCTTACCTGTAACAGAATCCCTAAAAGATTCAACCGCATTAACAGCACCCGAAAAATTCTTACTATCACAATATTCAAGGTAATCAACAAGCTCATTTTCAATTTTACTGTTTAAAGAATCAATGTTAATTGCCTGAAAATTTGCTTGCCTTGATAACTCCTCAAAATGAGCGATATTCTTTTCTAATTCGTTTATTTTTAAGTAAGAGGATGCATCCTCAGATGAGTTAAAAACAACAGAAACGGTATCACCATTTGCAACTCTTTCACCATTGGCGGCAAAAGAAACCTTGGTGCCTGTTGCATTGTTAAGTAACTTCTTTTCATCTCTTACAACAAAGCATTTTGTATCAATTGTGTTATAAACAGTTTCCTTTAAAGCAGGCTGAGTTTCCATTTCTGCCTTTGAAAACAAAACTACCTGATAAATAACATAAAGTGATATTAATAAAACAATACAAACAACAGAAATTATTTTAATTTTAAAATTCTTATGTTTCATTTAATCACCTGCCAGATAATTTTCAATTAATTTATAAACACTTTCAATTAACTCTTCGTGTGTACACGTGTCCGGATACACCCAATTAATTTTATCATTACGCCTGAACCACGTTAATTGTCGCTTAGCGTAATTTCGCGTAGATTGCTTTAATTTTTCAACACATGAATCCAATGATTTTTCACCATCTAAATACGGTTTAAGCTCCTTGCAACCAATTGAAGCAACTGCAGTTTTTGAGTATGGTGAAGAAAAAAGCTCCTTTGCCTCATCAACAAGACCATTTTGAAGCATAATATCAACCCTATGATTTATTCTGTTATACAAAACATTTCTGTCTTTATACGTAATGCCTATATATAACGGCTCAATATCAGATTTATTTAATCTTGACAGCTTTGTTTGATCTGACAACGTTTTACCTGTTGCCCTATAAACTTCAAGAGCACGCAAAACTCTTTTATGATTATTTTTATGAATTGCTTCACAGGACTCAGGATCAACACTCAAAAGCTCAGAATAAAGATAATCTATCCCCTTTTCCTCAAGCTCCTTCTGAAGAGCTGCCCTAATTTCATCTGATGAAGCATCATCAAAGAATTTTGTATTACTTAAAAAAGAATCAATATATAAACCGGTACCACCGACAAATACAGGCAATTTACCACGAGAAGAAATATCATCAAATGCCTTTTGAGCATCACAACAATAGTCAGACACACTATACTGACTTGTAACAGGCAAAAAATCAATTAAATGATGTTTAACACCGTTCATCTCTTCTGTGGTTGGCTTGGCAGTTGAAATGCTCATTCCTTTATAAATCTGCATAGAGTCACAGGAAATAACCTCACCGTTAAATTGCTTTGCAACGTTAACACCTAACGATGTTTTGCCTGAAGCCGTAGGACCAATAATAACAATAGCTTTTTTAGCCAAAATAAACCATCCTAAACAATTCGTTTAAACTGCTTTTCCAGCTCTTTTTTTGTCATTTCAACAAGAACCGGTCTTCCGTGAGGACAATACCTGATGCTATCATCAGAAAGAACTGCACCAACAAATTTTTCTGCCTCGTAAGAAGAAGTGAAATTGCCTGCCTTAATTGCTGCCCTGCACGCCATTGAATGATATATCCAATCAAGCTTTTCAGGCATTAAGGTTTTTACGTTACAAGAAAGGTAGCCTGCAATTTCAGTTATAATATCTGCCATATTCTCATCAACTAATTGTGGCGGACAGGAATTAACCTTTACTGTTCTGTCGCCAAAATCAGAAACATCATAACCTGCATCAACAAGTAAATCTATATTATCAATAACTGCAGAATACTCATCTGCCGAAAGCTGAACCGTAACAGGAATCAACATCATTTGCGATTCCCCTGCACCTTGCTTTTTAAATTTTTCAAAAAGAATTCTTTCGTGGGCAGCATGCTTATCTATAAGAATAAGCTTTTCTTCAACCTCAGCAATAAGATAAGTGTTAAAAGCTTCACCAATGTATTTATAATCAGGGCAAGCAGGTACAGTTTCTTGTATTATCGGCTCAACAGAATTTTGAGGAACATATAAAACAGATTCAACTGCTTTTTCTTCAGATACTTCAACATTATGAACACTTTGTGTGACAACTGATTTTTCCGAAGCATTTTCTTTTAATATATCAATAACAAAATCACTTTTATTATTAACCTCTTCTTTAATAACAGCAGATTCAGTTTTAATGATATTTACACTTGGTTTTAAATAATTATCTTTTAAGAAATCAAGCTTAACCTCATCCTTTTGTTGCGGTGCCGCAACAACATTTCCAACGCCTGTTACAGGCTTACCGTACTCTTTTACAACAAAAGAACTTTTTTCTTTCTTCTTCGGTTCCATACCGGAAGAAATAACAGTATCGTTAAGCTTTAATTGCTCTGCCTTTTGGGGTTGTTCAATAAATGCTTTAGCTGTTTGAAAGCTTACCTGAACACGTGATTTATCTTCATTCAAAGCAGAATAAACTGTACCATAAATTGAATCAAAAACCTTTTTCTCTTCAAAAAAGCGAACCTCTGTTTTAGCAGGATGAACGTTAACATCAACTGCCTCAAACGGTAACTCCACAAAAAGAACACACGCAGGATATTTACCAACCATAATTGAATTTTTATAAGCAGCCTCCAGAGCACTCATAAAAACAACACTCTTAACAAAACGACCGTTAACGTAAAATGTCTGCATTGCTCTGGTGCCCTTACCTGCAATGGGCTTTGAAATAAAGCCCGATACCTTAATACCGTTTATTTCGCCAAAAGCAGGAATAAGCTGTGACGTAAACTCTTTGCCGTATACAGAATAAATTGCGGATTTCAAATCACCATCTCCGGGTGTTTGAAAAATAAGCTTACCGTCACGTATAAATTTAAAAGATATTCCCGGATTGGAAACAGCTATTTTTTCAAGAATAGATGCAATATAGTTACCTTCCTGAACATCTTTTTTCAAAAATTTCAAACGTGCAGGAATATTATAAAACAAATCTCTTACGATGATTGTTGTACCTACCGGTGAACCTGCATCGTCAATAAGAAGCTCTTCGCCACCTTCAATAACATACCTTGTACCAACCTCAGAATCTGCAGTTGCAGTCATAACCTCAACTCGTGAAACTGCACAAACAGAAGCTAATGCTTCACCACGAAAGCCGAGGGTAGAAATTGCATCCAAATCAGATATATCGGATATTTTACTTGTAGCATGACTTATAAAGGCTTTACGTATATCTTCCCTATCAATTCCGCAACCGTCATCAGTTACGCGCATATATGTTTTGCCGCCGTTGTTAATTTCAACAATAATCTTTTTAGATTCGGCATCAATTGAGTTTTCAACAAATTCTTTAATAACAGAAGAAGGGCGTTCAACAACTTCGCCTGCAGCAATTAAATCTGCAATATTTTTAGGTAAAACATTTATGCGAGGCATATTGAACACTCCTTTCTGAAATTATAATGATTTTGCTTCTTTCTGAAGTTCAAAAAGAACTTGCATTGATTCAATAGGTGTAAGTGTATTTACATCTATTGATTTTAATTTTTCAACAATACTTTCCTTTGCACCTGAAGAAAATGAAAGCTGCATTTCTTCTTCAGGCTCGGAAACAATAACTTCTTTATTAGCCTTTACAGGCACTTGACTTTCAAGAGATTTAAGTATCTGTTTTGCATTTTCAACAACGGCTTTAGGCACGCCTGCAAGCTTTGCAACCTCAACACCGTAGCTACCGTCAGCAGCACCCTTTACAATCCTTCTGAGGAATGTAATATCATCACCGCGTTTTTTTACAGACGTATTATAGTTGTTAACGCCGTCAACTGTATCTTCAAGCTCTGTTAACTCGTGATAATGAGTTGCAAACAGAGTTTTTGCACCAATTTTCTTTTTATCTGCAGTATATTCAAGAACTGCACGTGCAATACTCATACCGTCGTATGTAGATGTACCTCTGCCTATTTCATCAAAAACAATAAGACTTTTTGAGGTAGCATTATTTAAAATATCGGCAACCTCTGTCATTTCAAGCATAAATGTTGATTGACCTGCCGAAAGGTCATCGGAAGCACCAACGCGGGTAAATATACGGTCAACAATACCGATTTTGGCACTATCTGCAGGTACAAAGCTACCAATCTGAGCCATAAGTACAATAACTGCAACCTGACGCATATAAGTTGATTTACCTGCCATATTAGGACCTGTAATAATTGCTATTCTGTTTTTTGAGCAATCAAGATGAGTATCGTTAGGCACAAACGGTGCACCGTGAAGCATAATTTCAACAACAGGATGCCTGCCGTTTTCAATAATGATTTCATCCGATGTATCAACAACAGGACGTGTATAATTGTTTTGAACCGCCGTAAACGCAAGAGAACAAAGAGCATCTAAATTTGCAATTGCTCTTGCAGTTGTTCGTACTCTTTCAAGCTGTGATGCTATTTGCTCACGAATTGCAGAAAACAATTCAAATTCAAGCCTTACAATTCTCTCCTGTGCACCAAGAACCTTTGATTCAAGCTCCTTAAGCTCTTGAGTAATATACCTTTCACAGTTAGAAAGAGTCTGTTTTCTTATATAATGCTCGGGCACAAGGTCTTTAAATGAATTTGTAACCTCAATATAATAACCAAATACCCTGTTATATCCTATTTTAAGTTTCTTGATACCTGTTTTTTCTTGCTCTGATTGTTCAACTGCAGTAAGGTAACCCTTACCGTTATTGACAATATCACGAAGAGTATCAAGTTCACTGTTGTAGCCATCACAAATCATACCTCCTTCACGTACAGAAAGTGGCGGGTCCTCACATATAGCATTTGTGATAAGCTCATTAACATCATCAAGTAAATCAATATCATCAAAAATACCGCAAAGCATTTTTGATTTGACGTTTACAAGATTAGCTTTAATATTACGAAGCTGATTAATAGTAAGGCTCAAGGTACGCAATTCTTTAGCATTCGCTGAGCCATAAACAATTCTTGTCATAATTCTTTCAAGGTCAAACATCTCTGAAAGATAATCCATTAAAGAATCGAGAAGAATAGTATCGGAAGAAAGCTCTTCCACCGCATTTTGTCTTAAAATAATTGATGAATAGTTAATAAGAGGTTGCTCAACCCAGGAACGAATTAAACGTTTACCCATTGCAGTTTTTGTATGGTCAAGAACCCAAAGAAGACTACCCTTTTTCTCACGCCTGATTTGAGTTTCTGTAAGCTCAAGGTTACGCCTTGCAGTTAAATCAAGAGTAAGGAAGCTGTTTTCATTATAAAAATCAACATCATTTATATTTTCAAGCTCATTTTTTTGTACGCCTTTAAGATAATTAAGGGCAATACCGAAAGAATAAAGCAATGCTTCATTCTTTTCAAATTCAGAGATCTTTTCTGAATCGCCTGAAACACGTGAATAAACCTCGTTACGAAGTTCACTTAAATCATAATTTTTTTCTGATATTATCTGATAATCAACAGAAAGTCTGTTTTTAATGAACTCTGAAACAGATTTTACAGATGAAGCATATTTATTCAATAAAACTTCACTTGGTGAATACGTGCCTAATCTGTTAAGAATATGAGCACAAATGTCACCATCACAGACAGAATCAAGGTGAACCTCACCTGTTGAAATATCAATAAAGCTTATACCGCAATTTTTATCAGTTAAAAAAACAGATGCAAGATAATTGTTTTTGCTTTCATCAAGCATATTACTCTCGATTACTGTACCGGGAGTAACAATTCTCACAACATCTCTTTTAACAATACCCTTAGCAGTCGCCGGATCTTCAACCTGTTCACAAATTGCAACCTTATAACCACGACTTACAAGCTTTGCGATATAAGAATCGGCACTGTGGAAAGGAACGCCGCACATCGGTGCGCGTTCCTCCTGGCCGCAATCTCTCCCGGTCAGAACAAGCTCAAGCTCTTTGGATGCAATTTTAGCATCATCAAAGAACATCTCGTAAAAATCGCCCAAACGGAAAAACAAAAGAGTTTCCGGGTAATTCTGTTTAATTTGAAAATATTGCTCCATCATGGGAGAAAGCTTAGCCATTTTTTACCTCAGCATCCTATAAATTTAATAATTAGTGGCAACCGCCGCAGCTATCACAGCTACCGCTGCAATGGTGATGTTCTTCAGGTGTGCATGTTGCAGGGTCCTGACCATCAATACAAAGAGCAAGAATACCCATAATCTCGTTCATCATATCGTCAACAGCAGTTTTTGCTGCTTCAAATTTAACCATATTGCCGTTAAGCATAATTTCACGATATGCTTCCTCGAATTCTTTTGCGTATGCTTCCATTTTTTCAGCATCTGCTTCTTCACCTTTGCCTGCTTCTTGCTGATAGTTAAGCTGAACAAGATTGATTTTGCCGATGAGATTGTTTAACTCATCATCTTTTTCATTTGCAAGTCTTGCTGCTTCATACTCTTTGTAGCGAGCATCTTCCTGAATTGCAGCACCAAGCTGCCTTGTAAGTTCCATTACTGTCATTTTAGTGTACTCCTTTAAAAATATATTTGAATTTCAACAATGGAAATTGTTAACTGTTTTGAATTTGTTCCTGAACCTTTAATAATTCAGTAAACCATTTTGATTTTTCATCCTTTGAAAACGGGTCCGGCATTGATGCGGCAGGTGTGCCCTTTCTCGGAGAATAAATAAACGTAAACATTGAGCCGTATTTAACCTCTTTAACAAGAGAAACAGTATCAAGAAATTCCTCATAAGTTTCACCCGGGAAACCAACAATAATATCTGTTGTTAAATCTACGCCCGGTATTTTCTTTTTAGCATAATTAACAAGCTCAAGGTACCTTTCTCTTGTATAATGCCTGTTCATTTCCTTTAAAATACGGTTATTACCTGATTGCACAGGTAAATGAAGATGGCCACAAAAATGCTTTGCCTGAGCAAGAACATCTATAAGCTCAAAGCTACAATCCCTCGGATGAGAAGTCATAAAATCAAATGTAAAATCGCCTTCAATTGCATCAATCTCTTTAACAAGCTGTGAAAAAGAACAGTTAAAATCGCAGCCTTTACCATAGGAATTTACATTTTGACCAAGTAAGGTTATTTTTTTGTAGCCTTCATTAACTAACTGCCTTGCTTCACAGATAATATCCTCAGGCTTCCTGCTACGCTCTCTGCCCCTTACGTGAGGCACTATGCAATAAGAACAAAAATTATTGCAACCGTACATAATAGGTAGCCATGCGTTTTCGCCACTGTCTTTTGACTTTGGTAAGCCTTCGGCGATTACACCGTCACTTTCTTCAATACAAAAAACACGTTTTTTGTTTTTAAACAAGGTAAATATAAGCTCGGGTAGCTTATGGGTAACGTGAGTACCAAATACAAGATTAACAAACGGATAACTCTTTTTAATTTTATCTGCTATGTGTTGCTGCTGCATCA
>JAZUMM010000142.1:0-4873 GCA_045603625.1 Acutalibacteraceae bacterium
AACTAACTTAAACTGAGTTCTTGCTCTTACAAGGTTATGCTCAGGATACTCTGTTTTAAAATAAACGTCACCGTTAATAAAGTCACCCAAGAATCTTATACCACATTCAAGAGTAAGAAGCTTTGCGGAAAACGGAAGATAATTAATTTCGTTTTCTGTAAGGCTCTGACCTGCAGATTCAAGGTAACCCTCAACATAAGCCTTAAAATACTCAAGACTCAAAGAAACCTTTGATAAATCCTTTTCATCTTCTGCAGCAGTATTTGCGCCAAAACGTATACTGTCACCAAAATCATAAAGAGATGAACCCGGCATAACTGTATCCAAA
Organism: Acutalibacteraceae bacterium; assembly: GCA_045603625.1. Taxonomy (GTDB): domain Bacteria; phylum Bacillota; class Clostridia; order Oscillospirales; family Acutalibacteraceae; genus DTU089. The sequence goes on from JAZUMM010000142.1 coordinate 329, forward strand.
TCAACAACGCAAAGACCTTTTTTTGTTTTGTTATCAAAAAGAATATTATTAAGCTTTGTATCGTTATGTGTTACACGAACAGGTAACTCGCCGTTTTCAAGCATTTTTGTTACAATACCGCAATCCTTTTCACGTGCAAGAACAAATTCAATTTCAGGAATTGCCTGATCTTTTCTGCCTGAAAGATTATTTTCAAGAGCAGCTTTAAAATCATTGAATCGTGAAACTGTATTGTGGAAGTTGGGAATTGTTTCGTGAAGAGTATCAATTGGATAATCTGCAAGAAGCTTCTGGAAATTACCGAAGCTGATTGCTGCATTTTTAAAATCCTCAGGATTTGTAAGCTCGTTAATAGAAAATGTGTCTTCAACAAAATTGTACATTCTCCAGCAACCGCCATCTTCTGCCATATAATAGTTTTTGCCGTCTTTAGCAGGAAAAACGGTTAAAGTTTCTCTTGAAGGGTCACCGCCCTGCTCTTTGATTTTTTTACGAAGATGTGAAGTAACACCAAGAACATTTTCCATAAGCTCAACAGGCATTTTGAAAACGTTAGTGTTAATTCTTTGAAGAAGATAGCGCACAACGTCACCGTTTGCCATCTTGTATTCAACTATATATGTATCATTTATATGCCCTGCGGTAATAGGTTTATAACCAACAACCTCACCATATTCAGGAAAAGCAGAAATAATTTCTTTAATATCCATATTCAATTCTCCCTTTTGAATATTGCAAAGCACTCCGGATTATGAAAGCCCGGCGGTAAAGTAGTAACAGGTGAAAAAGCAAGGTAATGCTGAATTTCGCAACCGTCACCACATTTATAAAAATTAAGCTTTACAACATCAAAATTAATTTCGTTTTCATTAATATTATAAAGGCTTGAAACAAATCCTTTAGTTATTTTGATTTTAACGCCCCAAAAAGAGCCGTTAGCATCGCTACCGAAAAAAGACTCAACGCAAGGCGAAAAGTCTGTTAAATCAGCCACAAGACGCCTGTTATATTTACCGTCACCAAATTCACTCAAAAAAACACCTTTTGAGTTACACTCAACGTTAATATATTCCTTATGTGAATTTAACGGAGCCACAAAAAACTCAAGACAGCTGTCATTATAAATCGGGTCATCGCGATGTGAATACTCGGTTTTCGGATTATTCTCATAGCATTTAAGGCAAGCCACAAGCGAATCACCGACAATACCGATATTTGCATACGTTTCAGGACGATAAGGCTCCTCAGCCTCCCAATGATATGAAGAAAGCTTAAAGGGAAGCACAGAAAGAAGATTATCCTCAGAAATATATTGTTTTAATAAATATTCCATAATTATTTCATATATTCAATAATATCGTCAGTTTCATCCATAGATGCCATAATCATATAAAGACGCGGAATATGGAAAGGACCCTTGAAGATGTTACCCTTTAAGGTTGTGGAAACAGTATTGTCATAATGAAGGTAACCGTACCATTCACCATCTTCATTATCGCAAAAATACTTACTGCAATAATCTTTAATTTCATTATAAAGGTCGTTGTATTTTTCATCTTTAAAATGAATATATGCAAGCCTTAAGGCGATCATTGCTTCACACTGAGGCCACCAGAGCTTCATATCCCATTCAAGCTGAACAGGCGGATTGCCGTCAATATCGGTAAATGCAATAATCCCGCCGTGCTTTTTATCTATACCCAAAGGCAAGGTAATATCAATAATATTTTTTGCTTTTTCAACTGCATCGCTGTTGCCTGTAACAAGACCTTCTGCCATAATGAACCACGCAGCCTCCAAAGAATGACCCGGATTTACAATTCTGCCATTAGGACTGTTAACAAACTCACCTTTTTTTGTTACGCTTTCAAGAAGAGCACGCTCTGTAAGGTAACCGCCGTTAAGAATTTCATCAAGACATTCACCGCAAATTTTATTATATTTATCAAAAACCTCCGGAATACTGCGCATTACCTGAGATGTTGCAAGCATAATCATAACAGGTGAAAGAGCTTTTGAATCAATATTTTCGGGATTGATTTTTGGCTGATTTTTTCTTACACCTGTAAAGCATTCGTATGCAACGGTAAAGTACCTTTCTGCACTTTCAAGAACAGCCTTATCACCTGTTGCTTTGTAAAGCTCTGCACAACCGATTGCGGCAAAGGTCTCTGAAAAATAATATCTTCTTTTCTGAAGCTCTCTGCCGTCTTCGGTTACGGTAAAGAACATTCTGCCGTCTGTATCTGTACATTTCGGAAGAAATGAATAAATGCACTTTGCAGCCTTAAGATATTCTTCGTTTTTATCAATAAGGTTATATGCCTTTGAAAATACCCATAATGCTCTGCCCTGGAACCATACACTTTTATCGGTTCCGTAGATGTTACCCTCTTTATCAAGGCAGGTATAAATACCACCGTTTTTATAATCAATTGAATTTTTAAGCCAGAACGGTAAAATATTTTCAATCAAGTCTTTTTTGAAATTCATAAAAGCACCCCGAACTTTATATATTTATTTAATAAATATACCACAGTACAACTAAAAAAACAATAGAAATATTGAAGAGTGAAAATAAATGTGTTAAACTGATATAAATAAAATTCAAGGAGAAAAAATATGGCACTTGCAAACTTTTATCTTGTTACAGATACACATTTTTTCAAAAACTCTTTAGGTGCTTACGGTAAAGAATACGATGAATTTATGCGCTTTGAACAAAAATGCTTTGCAGAAACAGAAGCCATTAACAATTCAATATTTGATTACCTTGCAACTCAAACAAAAACCGATACAATACTCATTCCCGGTGATTTAAGCTTTAATGGTGAAAAAGAAAGTCACCTAGGCATTATTAAGCTCCTAAAAAAACTGCAAGATAATGGAAAAAAGGTTTACGTTATTACTGCAGGCCATGACTTTAACGACTACTGCCGAGGCTACACAGATGCAGGTATACATGAGGTTGAGCACACAAACAGAGATGAATTATTTGACCTCTACTATGAATTCGGATTTAAGGATGCTATTGCAGTAGATAAAGAGCATTTATCATACGTGGCACAGCTTGCTCCGGGTATACGCCTTTTAGCACTTAACAATGACGGTACAGAAGAATGCCGCGAAACGTATGACGAAAGTCAGATGAATTGGATAACCCAACAAATCCGCAAAGCAAAAGAAGAAAATCAGATGATTTTTGCAATGAATCACTATCCTCTTTTGCCGGGTCAACCGATTTTTTCAATAATTCCGTCTGCGGTACAAAAAAACGCAACAAATATTACAAAAATGCTTGCTGATGAAGGCGTAAACCTTGTGTTTACCGGCCACATGCACAATCAAGCAATTAACGAAAAAATTACAGAAAAAGGCAACAAAATTTACGACGTGTGCACAGGCTCCGCAATCGGTTGCCCTGCATATATGCGTTTTGTTACAATTGAAGATACCCATACCGTTGACATAAAAAGCGAGCCTATCCCCGATTTTGAATGGGATACAAACGGCAGGAGCTGTAAAAAATACTTATCTGATTTATTTGACAGTATGATTCTTAATATGCTTAGCGATATGAAGGATAACCCTGAAAGAATGGCAAGAAAGCTGGGTATGAAAAACACGCCTGTTATGCTCAAAGCACTACGTTTTGCAGGCAAAAAGCTCAACAAGCTTACCTGTGGAGGAATTTGCAGATTATTTTTTGTTAAATGCGATAAATCCATAAAGAAAATGCTTGTTAAGGATTATACAGTTCAGCTTGTGCAGAACCTTTTTGCAGGTAACCAACCCTTCAAAGAAGGTACACCTGAGGGCGACGCATTTTTAGGAATATTAAAAAGACTTAACTTTATACTAAAAAGAATAAAGCTTAAAAATATTGACGGTGAACCTGTTGATTTATTTGAAATTTTGAAACATAGTGCAGGAAACTACGGAATTGACGACCACAATGCAATTTTAAAATTACAATAATATAAGCCGATGTAGTTCAGATGAACTGCATCGGCTTTTTGCCTGACGTTTTTTAAATTAGGACTTAGGTATTTCGGAGCTGCGTTGGCAATCTACCAGCCACCGGAGCCTCGTTTAAATCAGGACAATGTATCAATCACAGAACCGTCAACTGATTGTTCCAAAGAAAAAGTCTGCTCTTTTTCTACATAGTCTGTACCCGATAAATACTTAACTGACAATTTTTTACCGTCAGCAGAAAACTCAGCAGAAACAAATGGGTCTGCAACGGGAGATAATTCTGCATTAAAAGAGTCAATAATAATTTCTGTGCTTTCTTCAAAAATATTTTTTATATAAATTTTATTGGCAGCGCCAAGATATGCAACAGTAGTTTCTGTTTCATCAAAAACGCTATAAAACACCTGTGAGCACGAACCATCTTTTGTATTGCAATATATGGTTGCCTGGGTACTTTTTCCTGTTCCTGCCTGAACAGAATATTTAACAAGATATGTATTTATTATACAAACATCAGGTTCTTTATATGTTGGTTCAAATTCTTTTATTACTTCATTCTTTTCGTTA
>JAZUMM010000143.1:0-12977 GCA_045603625.1 Acutalibacteraceae bacterium
GGTAATATTCCTTAAAGAAATCTGTAATTTTCTCCTTCTTTTCAAGAAGTGCAGAAAATCTTGAAATATATTCAAACGGAAATTTAAAATTAAAAATTCTTTCTATCCTTTCAATTTGTGGTGAAAGGAGCTTTGTTACCGATCCTGCACCCACAGAAAGTATATGCTGATATTCTTCCATCATTAAAATATTATATTCGCATTCCTTACCATTTTTGCACCATCCCACATTTTCAAAATTACCCAGAGCCTTGCTCTGACGGTACATATAATAAGGATAGTACCCTGCCTGCGTTAACGCGTTACGTGAAAACTCAAGCATTTCTTCTACGTGCTTTTGTGTAACAGAGTCCTTTTCATTTTCAGTTACTAAGGTTGAAGAGCGCTTGAGAGCGAGTGTGTGCACCGTTATATTATCTGCCCCAAGCTCAATTGCTCGTTTTACACTGTTTTTAAAGCTTTCAACAGTATCTGTGGGCAAGCCTGCAATAAGGTCCATATTAATAACCTCAAAGCCTGTTTTACGGGCAAGGAAATACATTTCTTCAGTCAATTCAGTAGTATGACACCTGCCGATTGCCTTTAAAACGTCGTCGTTAAAGCTCTGAGGATTAATGCTTATTCTGTTTACGTTGTGTTTTTTTAACGTAATTAACTTTTCTTCGGTTATTGTATCAGGTCTGCCGGCTTCAACGGTATATTCTTTGCAATGAGATAAATCAAAGTTTTTCTCAATTGCACAAAGAATTTTATCTAACTGCTCTGAGGAAAGAGTAGTCGGCGTACCTCCGCCCCAATAAACAGTTGTAAGTATAAGGGAATTTTCTTTTGCTTTTTTGCCTACGAATTCTATTTCTTCACACAACTTATCCACATATTCGGGAACAAGTTTTTTTGCATTTTCGGTTGCAATTGAATGTGAAACAAAGGAGCAATAGCTACACCTTGTAGGGCAAAACGGTATGCTTATGTATAAGCTGAAGGAATTTTTCGGCGAATTTTTTATTATATCTCTTTCCGCCTTTGCAACACTTAATGCAAGCTTTGTTTTTTCAGGCGAAACAAAAAAACGATTGTTAAAATACTCTACCGCTTCATCTTCACCCAGCTCCTCCATTTTATTAAGAAGAAGCTTTGACGGTCTTACACCTGTGAGCATACCCCATTTGGGTGAATTACCGCATATATTTTTAAGGAGCGGATATGCAAGCGAGAGAAGCTCATACTCTTCGTCTGTACACTCATCTGAAGACATACATTTATTTGCATTTTCTTTTTTACCGTCAAAAGAAAACTCTGCTTTAAAAATAACTTCGCTTTCTGTTTTTGAAATTTCCGTATAAAAATAATTGCCCTCATCAGCGGTAAACTGTTCAAAGACAGTATTTTTTTCGAACGGCAAAAACAAAAACAGAAGCTTTTCTGTTTCATATAAATATTTATGATTAATACAATATAAATTCATACTAAATAAAAATTATGTTTCAATTCCCACTCAACTGTTGTGCTTTCACCGTGACCGCAATAAAGAACAGTATCGGGAGAAAATTTATTTATTTTTTTACAAGATTTAATAAGCTCAGCGTGGCTACCGCCCGGCAGGTCTGTTCTGCCTACACTACCTTTGAAAATTGAATCGCCTGTAAAAGCAACATTTTCCTTTGCGGAGTAAAGCATTATGCCACCTTTTGTATGACCGGGCATTGAAATCACCTCAAAAGAAAGTGAGCCTATATTTATAACATCGCCGTCTTTTACGGTAATATCTGCATAACAAGAATCAATTTCAATACCGAAAAATGCTGCTGCAGATAAATATGAATCACTAAGGCACGGCGCATCTTCAACACCGATAACAACCTTTGCCTCGGGAAACCTTTCTTTCAACTTACCTACACCGGCTATGTGGTCAAAATGACCGTGCGTGCAAATAATATATTCTAATTTTTCAATACCGCTTTTCAAAATAGCATCTGAAAGGCGGGAATTATATTCACCCGGATCTATTACTGCACCAATTTTTTCGTCACGAATAATATAACAGTTAGCAGCAACAGGCCCTAGTGATAAAGTCTTTATAAACATATTTATGCACTCCAGATATCTGTATCAAAGCAAATAGTAACAGGTCCGTCGTTCACAAGTGAAACGTTCATATCTGCACCAAATATGCCTTTATCTACTTTTTTTACACCATATTCTTCAAGCTTACGGCAATAAAATTCATATAATCTGTTAGCATTTTCAGGCTCCTCTGCAGGAGTAAAGGACGGTCTGTTACCTTTTTTACAATCGGCACACAAGGTGAATTGTGAAATAGCAAGAATCTCACCATCAATATCTAAAACAGATAAATTCATTTTACCGTTTTCATCTTCAAAAACCCTTAATGCTGCAGTTTTTCTTGCAAGTAAATCTGCTTGCTTTTCTGTGTCGCCCTTTGCAACACCAACAAGAATCATATACCCTTTACCGCAAGAACCAACAACCTTACCGTCTACACTTACAGAGCTTTCTTTAACCCTTTGTATGACTGCCTTCATCAGTTACTGCTCCTTGTTACGTTTATAATTCCGCTTATTGTTTTAAGCTTTGAAATAACCACGTTAAGAAAATCTGTGCTCTTAACTGTAATTGTTATATAGATAAAATATCTGCCATCCTTCATTTCACGGGTGTTAATTGAGTTAATCATAACACGCATATCTGCAAGAAGGGTTGCCACATCTGCCATAAGCGCAACACGACTTTCGCAATGAATGGTAAGACCTGCCTTAAACTCCTGATTTGCAGTTGAGCTTAACCACCTTGCACTTACCCATCTTTCAGGCTCTTCACAGGATGTAATATCCTGAGGTACGTTAGGACAATCCCTTTTATGAACAGAGACACCGTGTCCCCTTGTAATAAAACCGATTATTTCATCACCCGGAATAGGGGCACAACAACGGGAAAGCTTAATAAGACAATTATCTATACCTTCTACCGAAACGCCCTCGCCTACTGAATGCTTAACAGGTTTATTTTCCTGAACCTTAATTTTTTCAGGCTGGTTCGCAGTAGAAATTCTGTGATATTCATCCCTTATAAACGGAAGAACCCTTGAAATAAAAATACCGCCGTAGCCAATAGCCGCATAAAAATCATCAACAGAGCCACAATGCTGACGCTCTGCAAGTGTTTCTACAAGAGATGTATATTCCTCGTCAGTAAAACGCATTTTATTACGCTTGATTTCTCTTTCAAGCTCTGCCTTACCTTCAATAATATTTTCATCCCTGCGTTCCTTTTTGAACCAGGCACGGATTTTTGTTCTTGCGCTACTTGTTTTTACTATATTAAGCCAGTCACGGCTCGGACCTTTACCGGGTTGCGAGGATGTAAGAACCTCTACAATTTCACCTGTCTGAACCTTATAATCAAGGGGAACAATTCTTCCGCCAACCTTAGCACCTACCATTTTAGTACCGACAGCAGAGTGAATTGCATAAGCAAAGTCAATAACGGTTGCACCTGCAGGAAGATTAATAACGTCGCCCTTAGGTGTAAACACAAACACCTCTTCAGACACCAGGTCATTTTTGATTGTACGAACAATATCCTTAACGTCATCTGCTTCCTTTTGTGCTTCAAGAAGCTGACGAATCCACTGAAGCCTTTCTTCAAACTTCTGTGTACCGTTAAGACCTAATTTATATTTCCAGTGCGCAGCAATACCGAATTCAGCAGTATGGTGCATTTCCCAGGTTCTTATCTGAACCTCAAATGGTACACCTGCCTTACCGATAACGGTAGTGTGCAGAGACTGATACATATTTGGTTTTGGTGTTGAAATATAATCCTTGAATCTACCGGGAATAGGTGTAAACATATCGTGAATAATACCAAGACAGTCGTAGCACTCAATGGTTGAATCAACAATAATTCTCACCGCATATATATCGTAAATCTCGTCAAAGTTTCTGTTCTGCATATACATTTTTCTGTATATACCGTGAACACTTTTAATACGTGCCTCAAGCTTTGCATGAGGTACAGATGAGCTGAGACGCTCGCCAATCTGTTTTTTTATTGTTTCAAGAAATTCTTTATGGGATTTACCTTGTTTTGAAAGCTCATCTTCAATTTCCTTATAGCCGATAGGGTCAAGGAAGCTGATTGCCCTGTCCTCTAACTCTTCTTTAATAGCTCTGATACCGAGACGGTGAGCAATAGGTGCATAAATCTCCAGAGTTTCAAGAGCTTTATCTCTTCTTTTTTGCGGTGCAACAAAATTAAGTGTGCGCACGTTATGAAGACGGTCCGCAAGCTTTATAATAATAACACGTATATCCTCTGACATAGCAAGGAGCATTTTGCGGACATTTTCTGCCTGTTGCTCTTCTTTATCCTTAATATCAAGAGGCACCTTACCTAATTTTGTAAGACCATCAACAAGAGCAGCAATATCAGCACCAAACTCCTTACGCACTTCTTCAAGAGTAAGGTCAGTATCCTCAACAGTATCATGGAGCATTGCCGCAACCACGGATTGATAATCCATCCCGTAATCAAGCACAATCTTCGCAACTGCAATAGGGTGAATGATGTATGGCTCGCCTGAAGAGCGCATCTGCCCGTTATGGCGCTCCTTTGCAATCTTGAACGCCTTATCAATCACCTGTGCATCTTCAACAGAAAAAGCTTCTGCCGCCTGATGTCTTAACTCGTTATACATTAATTCAACGCCTGTATTCTCACTCACACCTATCACCTCCGTTAATTAATTTTATATTCATTGGCTTTTTTGAAAATACGAGAATTTTCAATAGAATTTTTCACATTTCCTACAGGTAAGGAATATGCACCTTTCTCATAAATTAATATGCCCAATTCTACAAGCACATCAAGAGCAATACGGCAGCTTACTACCATATCACCTGAAAGACCAAGCCTGTAACACAAAGTTTCTGCAGAATACGGATAATTATTATTAACCCGCATAAATCTGTATATGTTACCGCAAAGCTCTCTGGTAACATTAAGGCAATTTCCTATATTCTCACCATTACAGAAATCATCATAAATCTGTTGTGAAAGAATAACCTGTTCATCATTTATCTCATTAAATTTAATATCCTTAATCTGAATATTAATTTTAGGCTTACCCATATATTCACCAACAGAAAGACGCACCGCAAGGTCAACCTTGTCAGACTCTTTATAGGGAAATGTTTTTGTATCAACAGAAAACATAATAGCACTGATTGTGTAGCCGTTTTTTTCAAGGCTTATTCTTAAATGCTTACCGTTGCTGACCGGCTGTACACCTGTAATACGCATATTAAAAAGCCCGAAAACAGGCTGGGGATTATCTGCACCGAATGGAGCCAACTGTTCAACAGAAGAAATCATATCAAGGTTTATTGATGCAGGATTAAGCCTGCAATCAATATTAAGCTCTGCAACAGGACGCTCCTGTGTTTTTGCATACTCATTGATTTTTTCACGGAATGAAGCTATCATTCCCTTTTCAACGCTTAAACCGGCAGCTAAAACGTGACCGCCGTATTGTACAAGATAATCCTTACAATAATTCAAGGCATCATAAAGTGAGAAGCCGTCAACACTTCTGCCGCTGCCCTTTGAAACCTCACTGTTTTCAGATATAACAATACAAGGCTTGCCGTACCTTTCAACTAACCTTGATGCAACAATACCAATAACGCCCTGGTGCCAATCCTCACCACTTACAACAATAACCCTTTGATGTTTAAGATTATTGTCACCTTCTATTTTTAAAATTGCTTCTTCTGCAATTCTGCCCTCAATTTCCTGTCGCTCTGTGTTAGCCTGCGAAATTTCCTTTGCAAGCTCCTCTGCTTCTTTAGTATCCTCTGTTATTAAAAGCTTAATTGCACGCTCAGCAGAGCCCATACGACCTGCTGCATTAATACGGGGAGCAAGCCTGAAGGCGAGAGAAGATGCATCCAGTACACCTGTTGTTCCGCTTTCATTCAAAAGTGCATACAAGCCCTTACGAAGTCTTTTTTCTGCCAAAGCAACATTTATAAAGGCTACACCGCTACGTACAATAATTCTGTTCTCGCCTTTAAGAGAAACTATATCTGCAACTGTACCGAGAGCAATAATATCTGCATATTTTTCAAGTAAATCGTAACCATCGCTTTCACTTAAGGCAGATATTAATTTAAAGGTAACACCAACACCTGCCCATTCTCTGAACTCACAATAGCAATCTTCTCTGTGCGGGTCAACAACAGCAATTGCCTCAGGTAAAGCATCGCCGACTTTATGGTGGTCAGTAACAACAACGTCAATACCTAAGGTTTTTGCATATCTTACTTCTTCAATGGCACTTATTCCGTTATCTACCGTAACAATAAGGTTTGTGCCTCTTTGTGCGAGAGTATCAATTGCACCGCAATTCATACCGTAACCTTCGCCTTCTCTGTCAGGAACATAATAATCAACATTAGCACCAACAGAGGTTAAAAAAGAATACAAAAGCGCCGTAGAAGTAACACCGTCTGCATCATAGTCACCGAAAACAGTAATTTTCTCACCATTATCAATTGCTACGTTAATTCTTTCGCAGGCTGCTTCCATATCAGGTAAGGAGAAGGGGTCAATTAAATCGGTGTCAAAAAGAAAGCTCTCAATTTCAAATTCATCTGTCATACCGCGAGCGCAGAGCAAATAAGCCGCAAATGGCTCTATACCGCAGTTTTCCGCTATAACAGCGGCACGGTCTTTGTCGCACTTGGATACAACCCATCTTTTTCGACTCAAAAAATCACCCAATTATATTTTTACAGTTTATTATATCACACTACACATTGCATTTCAATAAAAAATAACGTTGTCTGCAAAGAGTTTACAAACAACGTTTAACTTTTTAATTTACCTTTATTCCACACCTAAAAACTTTTTAACAACAGGGAGAATAAGAAAATCTGTTTTCTTAAAAGCAGTACTGTGACCACCGTTAAGAACCATAATTTCTTCTGCACCTTTAACTGCTTTTGTAATTTTTCTGGAATGGCTTCTTTTAATCATATCAAATTCACCGAAGCAGTTAAGAAACGGCACCTGCAGAGCAGACAATTTTTTGTAATTAAGATGAGGTTGACCAACCATCATACCCTCAATTTCACGCCTGCGAATCCATTCGGGGTCTTTTGTAAAAAATGCCTTAATGGCGTAAATGCGATGGTCCTTTATAATACCAAGCTGGTCGCCTGTTTTTGTACCTCTTGTGTTAAGATTTGAACCAAACACCGCAAGGCGTTTTACGTATTCGGGATACGTTACCGAAAAAACCATTCCCAGATTACCGCCATCGGAAAATCCGCATATATTTACAGGCTTTACATTTAAATAATCAAGCAAAGCCTTTAAATCGTCAGAAAACAGCTCAAAGGTTAACTTTTTATTTCCCAAAGGCGTTTTGCCTGTGCCTCTTGTTGAAAATCGTATAATTTTAAAATGCTCTGCTAAGGGCACGTACAAGTCACCCTCAAAGCATCGATAATCGCCTCCGTTACCGTTAAGCATAACAAGAGGCTCACCGTTTTCATTTCCGCTTACATGATACTCAAAATCAAGCCCGTCATGAGCAAAAAAGCCATAATCAATTACTTTTACCTGAGATTCCATTTCACACCTCAATAATATCGTTACTTATTGTCTTTTCGGTTTTTCTTGGCTTTTTTGTAACAACAAACTCACCACTTTGACACCTTGCAAATGATAAAGACGTATTTTTAAATACATACCCTTCGGGAAGCTTAATTTCACCATAAACTTCATCGGCTTTTTCTACACAGAGAATTATATCATCATTTTTACATTCCCAATTTACACTTATTTTTCCACAAACAGTATCGTAAAAAGCCTGCGCCTGCGAAAGAGCGGAAACAAAGCAAGGCTCAATATTAACCTCTTTGCAATCCACACCGTACGGATTAACCTTTATTCCTGCAAAATACTCAATAAATATTGCCGAAATTTCACCAAAGCAATGATGATTGAGTGAATCAGGGAACTCACCGTCAGGATGGAAATTTTCTGCTAATGCAGTATATCCACGTTTAACCCAACAGCCGAAGGACGGATAATCGGTTCTTGTTATCATTTTAAAAGCAAGGTCACACCTGCCATATTCACACAGCACACGAAAAACAGTCATTACACCAATAAAACCAAAGTCGATATATTCGCCGTCTTCTTCAATTATTTTAAGAAGGACCTTAAACGCTTCAGCTTTTTCGCCTTCATCAAAAACATCATAATAAATTGCCATTGACTGTGCAGTCTGGCATCTGCCTTTAGCAGTAAACGTCTTTAAATCAACAAGATATTTTCTTGCCGCTTCGCGGAACTCATTATATAAAGAAAGGCAAAAATCCTTTTGTGCAGTAAGCCCTAACACCTCAAAAATAAAAGATGCTTTTTTCATATTATCCATAGATATAACTGTACTTGTATACTCAACAGGAGTTTTTACAACAGTTACAGGGCACCAGTCACCAAGGCCGTAATTAACAGTACCCTTAGGTGTACGCTTTTTACTTATAAAATTAGCGTATTGGAAAATTGCATCTGCATTTTTTTCAAGTATTTCTTTATCTCCTCTGTATAAATACATAAAATACGGAAGATTGATTAATGCTGCATCCCAAGCAGGACCTATACCGTAGCCCCAACTGCCTGTTGGCACAACACCCGGTATTTCACCATTTTCTTTTTGTGCTTTACGAACGTTGTTAAGCCATTCATCAAAGCTTTTTTCTACAGAAAAATTAAGAAGCATCTGACGACAGGACATATTTATATCCCCTGTCCAACCATTCTTTTCACGGTGCGGACAATCCGTGGGGAAATAATAGAAATTTGACCTTGTTGCATTCCTGGTCATTGCCTGAAGCTTATTGGTAACATCGTCGGAGCACTTAAAATTACCTCTTTCATCAAGAGCAGAGCTGCACACTATATACGTGAGCATATCTTTTGTCACCTGACTTGCATCAAGACCTGTAACAAAAACATATCTGAAGCCGTGATAAGTAAATTGAGGCTCAAAAATCTCCTCGCCTACACCTTTACAGATATAAATATCCCTTTGTGCATACCCCTCAGGATAAAATTGAAAATTACTTGCATCAGGGTTACCCTTTTCATCTAAATATTCAATATACTGCAAATCTATTTTCTGACCTGACGCACCTTTAACCTTAAGTCGTACAATACCCGCTGTATCTATACCAAAGTCAAAAAGGTAACCACTCTTCTCCTTTGACGGGAAAGGATTTACATCCTTACAGACTCTGTCCTCAGGTCTAAAATCTACCATTGTCGCCTTTTTTATGGAAACAGCCTTAAGGTGCCTGAGTGCAGTTATTGCCTCTGCCTTGCAAATACGGCTTTCTCCACGCGGTGTTTCTGCGATTTGTGCATCGGACCATAAATCGTCAAAAAATGTTGGCTCAGACCAGCCGAGAATTTCATTCCTTGCATCGTAAAAGCAACCGTTTCTTAAATCATCAAACATAACAGGTGACGGATTTGTTTTAACACTGCTGTCTGCCTCGATAACGTCTTTTTTGCCGTCAAAGCCTTCCAGCTCTATACTGAATGCCACACGAGGTGCACCTCTGAAGCTTTCTTTATCAAAATCCCATATTTCGCCGCCAACAGAATTCTGCATACCGTTACCTAATTGCAGACCCAAAACATTTTTACCCTCGCTGATATATTCTGTTACATCATATTCATCGTAATAAACAATGTGGTCGGGATTTGATATATACGGTGCAAGTATACCCTTTGTGATTTTATGACCGTTCACAAAAATATCATAAAAGCCTGCACAACCTATAGTTACGGTACATTTTTTCGGGATTTCGTATGCAATAAAGGTTTTTCTGAAATATGGTGATGCTACAAATTTTTTGTAAGTAGAAAAATCCTTACCTGCATATATAAACTTTCTTGAAAGCATACAGTCACTTCCTTTTTTAATTACCTGCTTTTAATACTATAATACTCCATTAAAAAAGCCTGTGCAATAGGCGATTTCAAATTCTATTGACTACAAGCAGATATTTTAGTAAAATATTCTTTACAAAAATACAAAAGGATTTTAAAAATGGATTTAAAAGATTTTTTTGCAACCCAATGCAGAAGGCTTGCGGTTGACCTGCAAGCTCATAGCCCATCAATCAAAAAAATGATGCCTGCCCGCAAACGTGACGTTGTTGCAGGAGTTATGGGTATTTTAGATTTTCAGGATTTTAAAATAAACATATCATACACCGAGCAAGGCAACTACTCATACGCTCAGCAAACAATATGGGTATCCTTCACCCTTGATTGCGACGAAGGAATCCCATATTCATTATATGATATTCTTGCTTTTACAGACCCACAGAATTTCAACTGCTACACGTACACCTACGTTGATTCACAAGAGCTTATGGAAAAATGCTTTGCAGAGTTAAAAGCACTTTTCAAAAATATGGTTCCATCGCTTAAGGATTTACTCTCCAACGGTGTTACAAAAAACAAAATCATTACAACTCAAAAAGAGAATATCAATGAATATTTTGGGGACAACGTGCTTGAAAGCGGTGATATGATTGGCGGTGCCGCCGATAAAATTATTGCAATGATGCTCAAAAACTTTTATGAAAGTGAAATTGAAGCAGCAATTGTAGGCACACAATCTTATTTTTACAACGGCAATCACGAAAAGGCTCTGAAAAAATTAAAAAAAGCAAAAAGAAAAACGTATTACCAAAAAAATCTGCTTGCATATCTTGAAAACGGCGGAACTAATGAAAATGTTTCTGAGGTCGTAAAGGAAGCATCATCAAAAAAGGGTATCAAAAGGCAAAGCGGTGGTATAAAAGGCGCTTTAAAAATACTCCTTTATATGATACTTTTTGCAATTCCCACCACACTAATAATTGCAATTATCTTTTTACTTTTATGTGCCGTTATTTTCAGAGGTAACGAATTTATTGCAGGTATTCCCGATAATTTAATTCTTTTACCCTTCTTCTCTCTGCCTCTGAGCTTACCTTTTGCCTGCAGTTATGTAATGAAAAGGGAAGAAACCTCAAAAAAGAAAAAAGGTCCCAAGGCTGTGCACGTGCCACAATACACAATGGCACTTAAAAACTTTATGAAATATTTTATAATAGCCGCAGAATCGCTTGCACTTATACTTTGTGTTACATCTGTATTTTCATGCACACCATTTTACGGTGACCACTTCACTTATGCAGATTCGGATTTCCCTTCATCGCAAGAAACCTGTAAATACACCTCTGTTGACAGCATAAATATAATCGAGGGCTTTGATTACGGAGAAAACGAATACCGTGAAGAAAAATACATTGTTGTAAGAACAAAAAGCGGTCAGGTTATTGATTTATATAATTCAACGTGGTTTTCTTACGAAGATCTGCTTTCACATAAAGAGTTTTTTGAAGAAAAAGGAATTAAAATTAATACCTATAAAACAATTGAAGACTTAAAAGATAAAAAACCGGTGGAGTAAGAGCGGGGTTGCTAAGGACAGAAATAACTATTTATGCAGTTGTGAGACACTTTTTATAAGGTGTCTCACAATTTTTTATAAAAAAACAGACACTTTCAAGCTGAAAGTGTCATAGTGAGTTATATACTTCAAAGCAACCATGCAGAAAAACAAATTCTTTTTTCGGTATGTATGAGTGATATTGCAAATTAAAATTTGCAGTGATATTTTTGATAAATCAAAAGTGATATTGAAGCCTTACGGCTTCAGTGTTATTTTATTCGCATAAAACTGTCCGAAGAACAATAACACTGTGCAAAGCACAATAAAACTGCGAAGCAATATCACTCGCCGTATGGCGAATAAAACTGCCGAGTGTCCTTATGAACACTCGGCATAATCTCAAGGGATTTTTTTACCTTAAAGATTTTATTGCTTCTTCTGCTTGCTTGTAGTCAAAGCCACCGGGACTGTTGTCAAAATTTTTGTTTCCATCCTTCCAGCGTGAGCACCATTTTTCAATTTGCTCATCTGTCGCTTCAATTTTTACATCGGTAAGATTTTTTATCACCTCTGCAATTTTCAATTCATTTGCTCCCACACATCTCAAAAATTTATGAAACTTTTCCGCATCCTCTTTTTTAGCCTTTTGAAGATACAACATCATAAATGCAGTACACGCTTTACCGTGAGGAACATTAAACTCCTCTGTTAAAGCATATCCGATTGTATGCGGAAAACCTGCACCACAGACATTAAGCTCAAGCCCTGCATAAATTGAGCCGAGATAAAGCTCCTCGCGTCCGTTTTCATCAGGCAAGGACTTTGTTTCATAAAGAGACGTAAGTCCTTTAAAAAGGCTTCTGAGAGCCTTTTCGCCATACAGACGAGCATACTCTGTACATCTTTTAGAAAAATACCCTTCAACTGCATGTGCAAAAGCATCAAGAGCAGTTGAAACAGTCACGTTATAGTTCATCGAATGTGTATATTTTGCATCACAAAATGAAACAGCCGCATAGCAATCTGCTCCTCCTATACTTTTCTTTTGCATAGTATTATCATTAGTTAAAACAGATACACCAGTAACCTCACTACCTGTACCGCTTGTTGTACCAACAAGAATAACAGGAAGTGCCTTTGAGGGATTTTTTCTGTTATAAAGACCATCAATATCATATTGCGGATTCATTGCACAAATAGCAACTGCCTTTGATGCGTCAAGGGGTGACCCACCGCCAATACCTATTATGAACTCCGCACCAAAATCTCTTGCAGCCTTACCACCCTCAATTACAGTTGAAACAAGAGGATTTTCACCTATTTTATTATAAACATCATAAGATATTTCATTTTGCTCTAAAGCCTTTAAAACATCATCCAAAGCTCCGCTTTTAACAGCTCCGCTTTTACTTGTAACAATAAGGCATTT
>JAZUMM010000144.1:0-2768 GCA_045603625.1 Acutalibacteraceae bacterium
CTTGGAGCGCCACCTGTAGATGACTCGCTCTTTGAACCACAGAAGCTTACGTTATCCGCAACAATTTCAAACGTCTGACGTTTTACACCGTCTTTCTCGTATGAACCGGTCTGGATTGAGCCTTGAACTGCAATCATAGAACCTTTTGAGAAATATCTTGTAACAAATTCTGCAGTCTGTCTCCAACAAACTACATTAATAAAGTCAGTCTTTCTTTCTTCGCCTGCTTTTACATAGCCACGGTCAACTGCTACAGAAAATCTTGTAACAGAAACGCCGGAAGTAGTCTGGCGAAGCTCTGGGTCAGCAGTAAGCCTACCCATTATAACTGCGCAATTAAGCATATTTCACACCTCTTATTTTTTAATAACCATTGAACGAAGAACACCTTCTGTGATGCCTGCAACACGTTCAAGTTCTGCCGGGAAACCTGCTTCGCATGAGTGATTGTAAAGAACGTAGTAGCCGTCTTCTTCATCGTTGATAAGGTATGCAAGTCTACGCTTACCCCATTCATCAACGCTGTCAACTGTACCGTTCTTTTCCATCATCTTCTGGAATTTTTCTGAAAGAGCTTTTGCTGCTTCTTCACCATTCTTTACAGAATAAATGATGATTGTTTCGTAATTTGACATCGTCTGCACCTCCTTATGGACTCCGGCTCTTATATCTATTTAAGAGCAAGGAAATAATCGCCGTGGACATTCCACGACGATTACAGATTATAATACTATTTTATCAATAAGTCAATACCCTATTTTATTTATTTCAAAAAAGAACCAAGACCTAATTGATTTAATAATGAAAAGAATAAATCAAAAATATAGCTTACTATATGCGAAAGACCTAAGTTAGTTAAAATATTTGATGTATCCTCCGGAATAAATGAATCATATCCCATTGTGTAATCCGCCTCTACAAAAGGAGTGTTTTCATCATACACAATGCTATCACCATTCATTATTTTATAATTAAAACGTTTGCTACCTATTAATGCAGTTGTGTTACCTACCAATTCATACTTAACCTCAACCTGCATAAGAGCATTACTGACTTCAGGAATTTTACCTGTAAAATCAAACTTTATTTCTTCACCCGGGTCAATTGCCTTTGCACCAAGGGAATGAACAACAATATCAGCTCCGTTAACGTTAACAGATGTTATTTTAACAGGATACTGTGCAGAAATGTTTTTAATAACAACAAAATCATCTTCTCCGCTTACAAATCCCGGAGCGCTCTTATCGAACTTTACAAAAACTGCATTTGTTGCATTAGTTGATTCCTTAAACTGAGGAAATGCAGGGTCAGAATGAACATTTTCAATATCTTCTGTTAAAAGAAGAGTTAATGCAAGTGTCTGAGTATACTCATCCTTAAAGGTCATACCATGGAAAAGCTCATCAATAAACCATGTGTTTTCCGGAAGATAAGCACAAGAAGCATCAACCTCAAAGGAAGGTGAAACGTGGTCGTGTGACGGGTCTGCACATTGTGTTTTTGCACCTGTATAACCATCATTAAAGCGCTTGCCGTACTCTGCACACAAAGCACCTGTTGAGTCATTTGTACCGATAATAGCATCGGAGTTCCTTTGTGCACCTGAAACAGACGGAACGCCTGAGCCTGCAATAATTGAAATATGAACGCCGTAATCATCCATACATTGTTGAAGTGATTGATGCATATTACCTGTTATTTCATGAGCAACATCACTTTTGGCAATTACGCCTGCATGAGTAACAGGGTCAAGAAATTCAGCCTTTAATTCTTCATAATCCTCATTAGGAATAAAATCCCCTATACTGCCCCAGTTACCAATAACGTTTTTAACGTAAGGATATAATTCCTTTACAATATCATCAAGGAAGCCTAATTGTTGTGCTTCCACAAGCCACTCATATTCACCCTCTGCAATAAAGCCGTGCTGAAGGTAATAAACGAGAGTATATTCATCAAGGTGAGCAGTTTCACTCATAATATCGTATGCGAGCACCGCACCACCGATAGCCGGTACTGTAAGCACCGCATTATTAACGCTCTGCTTATACCCGTAAAGAGAAAGATATGTAGCAGTAATCTGACCGCCGTGAGAAACTGCAATAATATTAACCTTATCTTTACCTGTTATTTCTTTAATATCTTCAATGAGAATATCAAGGTCCCTTGCACAATCAACTATGCTCATTCGCCAGTCTGATGCGTAGGAATAAATATACTCCTCATCTACGTATTTTACAATTTCATTAATAATATTTCTTTCATTTATATATTCTTCAGGAAGACCGTTTTCAAGAATATATTTCATATTCTTTTCCATTGTTCCGGGATTAGCTACGGAAACGTTGTATTTTGAAGTTCCATCAGGATTAACCTTAAGATACTCAAGCTCCGCTTCAAGCTCTTCACCAACAACCTTACCAAGATACTGCGCGTTACCGTCAATAGTCATTACAAGACCTTTACCTAAATCAACAATTCGCGACATTACCCTGCCCATAATGGAATCCATATTAAGACCCCAAATCTGAGTTTTGTTGCCATTTTCATCTGTCATTACAAGCTCAGGGCTACTGTACCCCGCAACCATTACAACAGGCAGATCAGAAATATTACTTGTTAAATCTGCCGCACCCACAGTTGAACAAAAAAGACTCATTATAATTACAATACTTAATAAAACGGATAATGATTTCTTTAACATATCATTCATCTCCTTTGGTCTAAATATAACATATATTAACTTAATTTTCAATTTAATACAAAAA
>JAZUMM010000145.1:0-8046 GCA_045603625.1 Acutalibacteraceae bacterium
GATATGACTATGATACCTTATGTTATTGAACAAACTGGCAGAGGTGAACGTTCTTACGATATTTTCTCACGCCTCTTAAACGACAGAATTATTATGCTTAATGACCAAGTAGACAATGCATCTGCAAGCGTTATTATTGCTCAGCTTTTGTATCTTGAGGGTCAGGACCCTGAAAAGGATATCAGTTTTTATATCAACAGTCCCGGCGGTAGCGTAACTGCAGGTCTTGCAATTTACGATACTATGCAGTACATCAAATGTGATGTTTCAACAATCTGTATGGGTATGGCTGCTTCTATGGGTGCATTCCTTTTCTCATCAGGTGCAAAGGGTAAACGTTATATTCTTCCTAATGCAGAGGTTATGATTCATCAGCCACTCGGTGGTGCACAAGGTCAGGCAACAGAAATTCTTATTGCCGCAGACCACATCAAACGCACAAAAGAACGTCTTAACAAAATTCTTGCAGAAAATACAGGCAAAACTGTTGAAGAGATTTTTGTTGATACAGAACGCGATAATTGGCTTACTGCAGAGGAAGCAGTAAATTACGGTCTTGCGGACAAGATTATTGAAAAAAGATAATTTTTAATAAATCGGAGGTGCTGTTTTGGCACGAGATGATAACGAAAAGAAGGTTCGTTGTTCCTTCTGCGGTAAATCACAGGATCAGGTAGAACGTATGGTTTCAGGGCCGGGCGTTTGCATTTGTGACAGCTGTGTTGAATTGTGTATGGATATTATTGAAGGTATCCCTACAAAGCAGAAGGTAATAACTCCAAAACCTGCAAAGAAATTACCAAAACCAAAAGAGATTAAAGCAAGTCTTGATGAATACGTTATTGGTCAGGATAAGGCTAAAGAGGTTTTGAGTGTTGCAGTATATAATCACTACAAAAGAATATATCTCAAATCTCCTGATGATGTTGAGATTAACAAAAGTAACGTGCTTTTGCTTGGTCCTACCGGTGTAGGTAAAACACTTCTTGCCTCAACGCTTGCAAAAATACTTGAGGTTCCTTTTGCTATTGCTGATGCCACAACGTTAACAGAGGCAGGCTATGTTGGTGAAGACGTTGAAAATATTCTTCTCAGACTTATTCAGGCGGCAGATTTTGATATTGAGCGTGCAGAACGCGGTATTATTTACATTGATGAAATTGATAAAATCGGCAGAAAGTCCGAAAATACTTCAATTACACGTGATGTAAGCGGTGAGGGCGTTCAACAGGCACTTCTTAAAATTATTGAAGGCACAGTTGCAAATGTTCCGCCACAAGGTGGCAGGAAGCATCCTCAACAAGAGTTTATTCAGATTGATACATCAAAAATTCTCTTTATATGTGGTGGTGCTTTTGCAGGCATTGAAAAGCTTGTAGAAGACCGTATGGGTAAAACCGTTCTTGGTTTTGGTGGTGAGCTTCATTCAAAATCTGATTTAAAGGCTATGGATATGTATGCTCACGTTATTCCTCAGGACCTTGTAAAATTCGGTCTTATTCCTGAGCTTGTAGGCAGAATTCCTGTTATAACAAGCCTTGAAGATTTAGATGTTTCGGCTCTTGTTAATATTATTACACAACCTAAGAATGCTCTTTTGAAGCAGTATAAGAGTCTTCTTAAAATGGATAAGGTTGACCTTGAATTTACAGATGAAGCAATTAAGCGTGTTGCCGAGCTTACTATTGAAAGAGAAACAGGTGCTCGTGGTCTTCGCTCTATAATGGAAAGTGTTCTTATCCCTATTATGTATAGTGTTCCGTCAGAATCAAACGTTTCTGTTGTTAAGGTTTCTGCAGATGTTGTAGATGGCAAGGCGGAGCCTGTATACTTGAAAAAACCAAAAGAAAATAAAGAATAATTTACGGGGAGTCTTGTCGGCTCCCCGTAAATAAACAATATAGCTTAAAACTATACTATTTGTATGGAGAGTTTTTATGTCGGAAAGTTTATATAAACCGGAGGTTTTGCCGGTTTTAGCACTTCGTAATTTAGTTATTTTTCCTGACCAGACCATAAGCTTTGAGGTTGGCAGGTTAAAATCAATCCGTGCTATTAAATCGGCTTTAGATACAGAGGAAAGAAAGATTTTTCTTATTTCACAACAGGATGCATTAATTGAAGACCCAAAGTTTTCAGATTTATGTAAGACAGGTGTTGTTGCCCGTGTTCAACAAATAAGCGGTTCAACAGACAGTAATAACTTTGAAATTTTAGTTGAAGGTCTTTACCGTGCAACCGTAACAGAGGCTATCAGGGAAAGGATTTCTTTGCGTGCGGCAGTTACCCGTGTTGCAGAGCTTCATCCGTCTGAAGCTGATGTGGAAACTGTTGCAACACTCAGAACCCTTAAAGGCAATTTTGATAAATATATATCTGTTAATCCGCGTATTGCACCTGAAATTTTTCTTTCAATTCTCGAAGAAGAGGATATTGCCGCAGTAACTGATGATATTGCAGGTCATTTCCATTTTACAATAAAAGATAAGCAGTCGCTTCTTGATGAAGTTGATATTTTGAAGCGTGCACAAATGCTTTGCTCTGTTCTTTCAAGGGAAACCGAAGTTCTTGCCCTTGAACTTGAAATTCAGGATAAAGTTCAGGAAAGAATGGATAAAAATCAAAGAGAATATTATTTGAGAGAGCAAATTAAAGTCGTTTCTAACGAGTTAGGGGAAGATGATTCTCCTGTTGCTGAGTCTCAGAAATATAAAGATAAAATATCAGCTCTTCCTATTGATGAAAAGTCAAAGAAAAAGCTTAACGATGAGTGTGACAGGTTAGTAAAAACTACACCGGGTTCACCTGAGGCTAATGTGGCACGTACATATCTTGATAGGGTTACAAGTCTTCCTTGGGGAATATATACAGAGGATTCCTTAGATGTTGCCGCTGCAAGAAAAATACTCAACGGTGACCATTACGGGCTTGAAGAGGTTAAGGAGCGTATCCTTGAGCTTATAGCAGTTAAAAAAATGGCGCCTGATGCAAATGCTCAGATTTTGTGTCTTGTTGGACCTCCGGGTGTAGGCAAAACCTCTGTTGCTAAATCACTTGCAAAAGCAATGGGCAGAAAATATGTACGCATATCTTTGGGTGGTGTTCACGATGAAGCGGAAATACGCGGACATCGTAAAACTTACATCGGCTCAATGCCCGGTAGAATAATTACTGCTATTGAACAGGCAGAAACTGCAAATCCTCTTATTCTTCTTGATGAAATAGATAAGCTTGGTAGTGATTATAAGGGTGACCCGTCATCTGCACTTCTTGAGGTACTTGATGGTGAGCAGAACAGTACGTTTACAGACCATTATATTGACGTTCCCTTTGATTTGAGTAAGGTTTTGTTTATTACAACCGCTAATGATGCATCACAGATTCCTGCACCGCTTTTTGACCGTATGGAGGTTATTGAGCTTTATAGCTATACTGCGGAGGATAAATTCCTTATTGCTAAAAAGCACTTGATTCCAAAGCAGGTAAAAAACTTTGGAATGAACAATAAAATGATTCGCTTTACTGATGGTGCAATCCGTGAGCTTATTTCTTCATATACAAAAGAGGCAGGCGTGCGTACCTTAGACCGAGTAATCAATAAGGTTATACGTAAGGTTGCAGTTAAGTTTGCAGAAGGCTTTGAAGGTAGGTTTGTTGTTGATTTAGATTCTCTTTCAGGTTTACTGGGTAAACCAAAATATAAAACCTCAAAGCTTGATTTTGAAAATATGACAGGTGTTGCAAACGGACTTGCATGGACTTCAGTCGGCGGCGAAATGATGCAGATTGAGGTTGCCGTGCTTGAAGGTACAGGTAAAACAGAGCTTACAGGTTCTTTGGGCGACGTTATGAAGGAATCTGCAAAAGCGGCCATTTCATATATTCGCAGTAAAGTAGATGTCTTAGGTGTTGACCGTGATTTTTATAAAAATAAAGATATTCATATTCACGTTCCCGAAGGCGCCGTACCAAAAGACGGTCCGTCAGCAGGCGTAACAATAACAACTGCTCTCGTTTCTGCTTTAACAGGCAGAAAGGTAAATAATACTGTTGCAATGACGGGTGAAATTACTCTTCGTGGCAGAGTGTTACCGATTGGCGGTTTAAGGGAAAAATCAACTGCTGCATATAAAAACGGAATGAAAACGGTCCTTATTCCTGAAATGAATAAGGCAGACCTTGATAAGGTTAACGATACTGTGAAAAAAAATATTGAGTTTATTCCTGTATCAAATCTTGACGAGGTTTTAAGTGTTGCTCTTGAGTTATTACCTGTATCAAATAAAAAGCAAGGTTCTGAAATTATAAAAAGAAAAGCAATAAACAAAAACGATGTTGATAAACAGAGCTCTGTTTATTGCCGTGAGGTATAAAAATGAATTATAACAAAGTGGAGTTTGAAGCTGCATTTGGTACTTTAAAGCAAATACCGCAATCAGATTTACCTGAGATTGTTTTTGCAGGTCGCTCCAATGTAGGTAAATCATCAATGCTCAATAAGCTTTTTAACCGCAAAAATCTTGCACGTGTTTCATCTGTACCGGGCAAAACAATAACAATTAACTTTTTTAAGGTTGAAGATGTGCGTATTGTTGACCTTCCGGGCTATGGCTATGCAAAGGTTGCAAAAGGTGAAAAACGTCGTTGGGCAGAAATGATGGAGGGATATTTCCAAAGTCCGCGTAATATTAAGCTTGTTGTTCAGCTTGTAGATATGCGCCATAAGCCGTCAGAAGATGATTATATTATGATGCGCTTTTTACAGGATGCGGGTCTTCCTTTTATTGTTGCCGCAACCAAGTGTGATAAGCTTAATAAAACTCAGTTTAATGAGCGTGTAAACGGCTTAAAAGAGGAGTTAAGCGAATTCGGCGATAATTTAGTTATAATTCCTTTCTCTTCTGAAAAGGGCAACGGTGTTGACGAATTAAAGGCACAGATAGAAAAAGTGATATAAAAAATGAGCAAGCAGTCCATTTGGACTGCTTGCTCCTTTTTGGTTAAACCTTTTCATATAAAACTAATTCTGAAGATAATGCAGAATTTAAATTTATAAGTATACCGTTTTCAGATAAATTGTTACCTGATAAAATAAAACTGCAATTTGTATTATCAAGTGTTATTTTATAGTCATCGGACTTGTCAATTCCTTTTGGTTTGAAAATAATATTATCTTCAAAACCGCAATTTGTAATTATTGTTGCCGCACCTTTTGACTTGTCTTTTGCGGTGATTTCAAGAATACTGTATTCACTTTCAAATAAATCAGGGGTATGGTGGTATATATATGCGTCAGAAAGGAAAGGTCTTATAAAGTCTTTGTAAACATCTGTTGAATGCTTTATAAAATCAATCTGAGCAGTGTTTAGCTTTGCACCTGCAGGAGAAATTACGTTAAGTGAAATGTGACCTAACATTGTATTTCTCAGATGTGCATCAAACGAGCCTGTTGTGTGGCAGCCCATTCCTGCAAAAAGCCTGTCAACTCTTTCAGGCGGAAGAGCCATTGTCATACCGTTTGTGATAGCAATGCTGCG
Source organism: Acutalibacteraceae bacterium (assembly GCA_045603625.1). Classification (GTDB taxonomy): domain Bacteria; phylum Bacillota; class Clostridia; order Oscillospirales; family Acutalibacteraceae; genus DTU089. Next base: position 5,538 of record JAZUMM010000145.1, read on the forward strand.
TGGCATTTTCTGCCAGTCAGAAACCCATGAATGATTGAAGTTTCTCATCATTCCCAAGTCTGTACGTCCGCCACCGCCTGCACAGTTTTCAAAAATGACGTCAGGATATTTCTTTTTAAGATTTTCGTACATTTTGTAAACGGCTTCATTGTGTTTTAAACAAACACATTCATTAATGCCGTAGCCTGTGTCACGAATACCAAAATATTCGGTAAAATCAACGTTGTGGTCTACTCTTAAAAGGTCAAGCTCATATTCTTCAATAATCCGTGCTAATTCTGCCTCCGCCCATTGTGCAACCTCGGGTATAGACATATCAAGGAATTTACTTGTTCTTTCACCATATACGTTTACAGAGCGCCATTCGGGATGCTTTGTGTTAATTTCACATTTTTCACCGACGTTTTCAATATCTACCCATAAGCCGAATTTAAGTCCTTTGGAATGAGCGTAATCACATAAAACCTTTATTCCGTCAGGGTAGCGGTCTTTATCAGGAATATTTCTGCCGTTATAGTGACCCCATTCCGTTTGTTTATCAGGCGGACATTCCCAGCCTGCGTCAATTGTGAAAATTTCGCCGCCCATTTGTGCGAATTGGTTAATAAATGATTTGCTTTCCTCAACGCTCATATCGTGCTCTGCTCCCATACCGCAGTTAATAAGAGCTTCTTTGCCGTCGGCTTCAGGCATATTAAGTACAGATTTACGAATGTGAGAATGCATTTCATTTATTGCACAGTCCAAATCACCTTGCACAAGACCCATATGTGCAACAGGGGATTTAAATGTGCTCTTTGGCGGAATAACGTAAATAGGCTTGTAGCCTGTAATTTCCGCTTTAAAGGAAAGGTGAGTGGTGCATTTGTCAGGTCTTGCGTGGTAGTCAACGTTAAATCTGTAACCGCCACTATAACCTATTTGTGTAAACCAGATTTTTCCCGTTGCATTATTTTTTATAAATAAAAGGGGATGCCTGAATCTGTCTCTGTTAAATCTGCCGTCAATTGTTTTTCCGTCAGGGGTAAGATTTGTCCATTTGAACAAGCCCTCGTTACCCCAGGCATCATTAACAAAGTATCCTAATGAATAAATATCGTTAATATCCTTAACGTTATCTAAAATATCATCATCAAGGGATTCAATACCACCGCTGAAAACAGAAAGCCTGTTAAGGCTTAAAGGCTTTTCAGAGGTGTTTTCAATTTCAAGAAATCTGCTGAACATCTGTGAGCCGTCAACAAGGGTATGAACCTTGATTATAACAGGCAAGGCTTTGCTTTTTAATGTTAAAACAGAGGTTGAGTTTTCAGCTGTTTTCTCAATTTTACAATCAACAAACTCCAGATTAAAATCAAGGCTCTGACCATTTATTTCAATATTGAAAACAAAAGGCTCAGCATATCTTTTTTTGCTGAGTCGTGACGGAAATCCCTTCAAAACATTAAGAGGGTACCCGGCAGCGTTGTAGCCGCCGGTAATAAGAGTGCCATCTTCATAAACTTCTTCATAAACAGGGCTTTTACTTCTGTAAGAACGAACCTTGTTTTTTTCATTATGATAATAAATATCAAAAAAATCAGAATTATTTGTCATATCAAAAACTCTATTCTTCGTCAAGTTTAAGTATTGCCATAAATGCCTCTTGCGGAACTTCAACGGTACCGAAGGAGCGCATACGTTTTTTACCTTCTTTTTGCTTTTCAAGAAGCTTCTTTTTACGTGTAATGTCACCGCCGTAGCATTTTGCAAGAACGTCTTTTCGCATAGCTTTAACCGTTTCTCTTGCAATAACCTTACCGCCGATTGCCATTTGAATCGGAATTTCAAACATCTGTCTCGGTATATTGTCTTTTAATTTTTCTGCAATTTTTCTTGCTCTGCCGTATGCTTTATCTGAATGTACAATAAAGGAGAGGGCATCAACAATATCACCGTTAAGAAGAACGTCAAGCTTAACAAGGTTTGAACGTTGGTATTCCGATATTTCATAGTCAAGAGAGGCGTAGCCTCTTGTTCTTGATTTTAAAGCATCAAAAAAGTCGTAAATTATTTCGTTAAGCGGTAAATCGTATTTAATCTCAACACGGTCACCTGTAATGTAATCCATATTTTTAAATGTTCCGCGTCTTTCCTGGCAAAGCTCCATAACAGAGCCAACATATTCCGTAGGAACAAAAATGTGTGCATCTGCAACAGGCTCCTCGCTAAAATCAATTTCAGCAGGGTCAGGGTAGTGAGTAGGGTTATCAATTTCAACTACTTCACCGTTTGTAAGGTGGATTTTATAAATAACACTGGGAACAGTTGTTACAAGGTCAAGGTCATATTCTCTTTCAAGTCTTTCCTGAATAATTTCAAGGTGTAAAAGACCCAGGAAGCCACAACGGAAGCCAAAGTCCAAGGCACCTGATGTTTCGGGCTCATAGGTAAGAGCAGCATCGTTTAACTGAAGCTTTTCAAGTGCCTCATGTAAGTTTTCGTAGTCGGCACCGTCGGCAGGGTATAT
>JAZUMM010000146.1:0-12761 GCA_045603625.1 Acutalibacteraceae bacterium
CCACCCATTCTTCTGCATTAAATTCATCGGGAACAAAATTCACCGGACTTACTTTACCATCAGACCATTCACCATTAACAACCGTTGCAAGTCCAAAATTAATAAAACCGTAAAATTCTGTTTTCTGCCAGTTTAACTGTCTTTCCGAAGGCTTTACACCTGCTGCAATTTCGTATGAATTCATAAATAAACCTTTCAATACTTATTTGCCGCAATCACAATTTGTGGCGACAATATCTACACCTAAGCCTAAAATATCAGAGACAACAACGTCACCGATTTTGACAGGTGCTTTAACAGAAACTGCATTAATAACCTTCATGCAGTCAAACATTTTATCTTTAGGAACAGGACCTGCAGACTTAACAGGTACAACCGGATGCATACCACCTTCAACCTTAACACTTGTTGTAAGGCTACGCATAGGATTAGTAATTTCTGTACGTGCATAAGCATCGCCACGCTTACAAGTATTACCTGTAACTGAAATTACTTCACCGTTTTCAATTTCCACTTCAATAGGACAACCTAAAGGGCAGGAAACACAAATCAAAGACTTTTTCATTACCGTACCCTCCTTATTCTTCAACTCTGACAATAATTTCACTGTCTTTGTTCATATTTTTAAGCATTTCAGGTGTAATTGTAACGTTTTCCATTTCACCCGGAGCCAGCTTAACCTTCTTTTTAGATGAAAGAATTGCTCCGTCACATTCAACAATAACCTTTGCGCCTTTATAAACCTGACCTACACGGAAATAAAGCTTAAGAGGTTCTTCGCCCTGAATGTTAACCCTTTGCGGAACAATATACCTTACACCGTCAATACCCTTTGTATTGATGTAAGTTCCGCCTTTTTTCTTGCCAAAAATATAATTCGCAGCACCTTTACCTGCAATTTGACTTTCTTCTGTAACATAGTCAACCAGATCGTGCACCTGCAAAACGTTACCGCAAGCAAAAATACCCGGTTGAAGAGTTTCTCTGTATTCATCAACAACAGGTCCGCTTGTAACTCTGTCAAGAGCTACACCAACATCCTTTGAAAGCTCATTTTCAGGAATAAGACCGACTGAAAGAAGAAGCGTATCACATTCAATATATTCCTCTGTGCCCGGAATAGGCTGAAGTTTTTCATCAACCCTTGCAACAGTTACACCTTCAAGTCGTTCTTTACCGTGAGTCTCTATAACAGTACAGCTCAGACGAAGCGGAATACCGAAATCATCAAGACATTGAACAATATTTCTCTGCAAGCCACCTGAATAAGGCATAAGCTCACAAACAACCTTAACCTCAGCACCCTCAAGAGTCATACGGCGTGCCATTATAAGACCAATATCACCTGAGCCGAGAATAACAACCTTTTTACCCGGCATATAGCCATCAATATTAACATACTTCTGTGCAGTACCTGCAGTCATAATACCTGAGGGACGAGAGCCTGCAATTGAAAGCGCTCCGCGTGGTCTTTCACGGCAACCCATTGCAAGCACAACAGCAATTGCCTTGAACTGCATAAGACCTTCATTGTTATTTACTGCAGTAACAACATTATCCTCAGATATATTAAGAACCATTGTGTCTGTGTAAACATCAATATCGGTTTCTTCTACCTGAGCAATAAATCTGCCTGCATATTCGGGACCTGAAAGCTCCTCACCAAAATAGTGAAGACCGAAACCTGTATGGATACACTGTTCAAGTATACCGCCTAATGTTTCTGCTCTTTCAAGAATAACTATTTTTTCTACGCCCTCTTCTTTTGCCTTAAGAGCAGCAGCCATACCGGCAGGACCGCCGCCGACTACTACTAAATCATAATCGAACATTTCCCTGCCTCCTTATTTTGTTCTTTCGTACATAATTTTTGAATTGCCACCGAATTTTGTTATTTCATTCATTTCGGTACCTAACTCTCTTGCGAGAATTTCTACTACCTTACTGCCACAAAAACCGCCTTGACATCTACCCATACCTGCTCTTGTTCTGCGTTTAACACCGTCAACATCACGAGCACCCGCAGGAGCATGAATAGCATCAATAATCTCGCCTTCTGTAATAGTTTCACAACGGCAAACTATTCTGCCGTAAGCTTTATTTTTCTTAATAAGCTCTGCTCTTTCTTCAGTTGATAAATGTCTGAAGCGAACAGGCTCAGGTCTTACAGGATTAAAATCTTTTTTAATTTCAAGACCGCCTGTAAGCTCATTAATAATACCTTCAACCTTTTCTGCAATAGCAGGAGCAGATGAAAGCCCCGGTGATTCGATACCGGCAACGTTAATAAATTTGCTGTTCACCTTTGAGGAGCCGATAACAAAATCATCAGTTGTAGGGTGAGCTCTGTTACCGCTGAATGATGTGATTGCATTTCTCAAGGAAACTGCAGGAACACTCTTAATTGCTTTTGAGTAAATCTTATCAAGACCCTCTTTTGTTGTGGCAACGTCATCACCATCACAAATATCCTCAGCAGACGGACCGACAATAAGGTTACCGTCCACAGTAGGAGAAACAAGTACACCCTTACCTAATTTTGTAGGACATTGGAAAATTGTATGAGACACAAGTGTTCCCTGAGATTTGTCAAGAAGATAATAATCACCGTGACGAACAACAATCTCAATAGAGTCATCACCTATAAGTGATGCTATTTTGCCTGAATGTGTACCTGCCGCATTAATTACATAACCTGCTTTGATTTCACCTTGTGTTGTTGAAATGCTGAATTCATTATCAGAAAACTCAATATTTTCAACCTTACAATTTCTTATAAACTCTGCACCGTTTGTTACTGCATTTTCAACTGCAGCAATAGTAAGCTCATAAGGGCAGACAATAGATGAAGTAGGAGCAACAAGAGCACCTACAGCAGTATCACCGATATTCGGCTCCAATTCAACAAGCTCATCTCTTTTAATTATTTTAAGCTCAGGAACACCGTTAAGCTTACCTCTTCTCAAAAGCTCCTCAAGCATATCAAAATCTTCTTCAGAAAAAGCAACTACAAGTGCACCGTTGTTTTTGTAAGGTACATTAAGCTCCTTACAAACCTTTTTCATAAGCTCAACACCACGTACATTAAGCTCTGCCTTAAGTGTACCGGGCTTTGCATCAGAGCCTGCGTGAACAATAGCACTGTTTGCTTTTGTTGCACCCATAGCACAATCATTGTGCCTTTCGAGAAGTGCAACTTTCAAATTATACTTTGAAAGTTCTCTGGTTATAAGCGCGCCAACAACACCGGCACCTATAACTGCAACATCGAACTTCATTTAAAGCATCTCCTCAAGTTAAATTTTTTCTATAAAAACGTAGAAAATAACCAGATTATTATACCACGCCATATACTTAAAATCAAGAGTATATCAGTATATTATATTATATATTATACCTTGTTTTTTTTCGCTTTTTGGTGTATTATGATTATTTGTAATATTTTTGTGAGGTAAATTTATGAAAAAACCTGAACTTCTCGCACCGGCAGGCGACATAAACTGTCTTAAAGCAGCCGCACGATTTGGTGCAGACGCCGTTTATATCGGCGGTCCCTTACTTCAATTAAGAGCAGAAAAATCAGCATTTTCAGAAGAGGATATTGATTTTGCATGTAAGCATCTTCACGCTTTAAATAAAAAGCTTTACGTAACTGTAAACAGCTTTACAAAAAATAACGAAATTGAACCTCTCAAGGAATATGCACGAACACTTTATTCCTTAGGTGTAGATGCAGTTATTGTGGCAGATTTAGGTGCCTTGCGCACAATAAAACAAGCGGAACCACGTCTTGAGGTACACATCAGTACACAGGCGAACTGTTGTAACTATGCATCTGCCATGGCTTACTATGAAATGGGCGCATCACGTATTGTTGTTGCCCGCGAAATGACCATAGATGAAATTGCCGAAATGCATGCTATGATTCCTGAGGATTTGGAAATAGAAGCATTTGTACACGGTGCTATGTGCATGGCTTATTCCGGAAGATGCCTTATTTCTTCATATATGAACGGCAGAAGCGGTAACCGCGGTGAATGTACTCAGCCTTGTCGCTGGGAATATTACCTTGTTGAACGCAACAGACCTAACGAATACCTTAAGGTTGAAGAGTACGATGACCATTCAGCTCTTTTATCTTCACACGATATGAAGGCAATCGGCTTTCTTGATAAATTATCTGCCGCAGGTGTAGACTCCTTCAAAATTGAAGGCAGAATGAAAACAGAATACTACGTATCACACGTTGTTAATGCATACAGGCACGCAATTGATAAAACTGCACCTATGGAATTACTTGAAGATGAGCTTAACGCTATCAGTCACAGACCATATAACAGCGGATTTTATTTTGGGAACCTTGTTCACGACCACAAAAACGACGGCCTTTACCATTGGGATTGTACCTTTGCAGGTGTTGCACTTGAAGACCAGGTTAACGGCAAGCTCAAAATCCAACAACGAAATTTCTTTAAAACCGGTGATACTTTAGAAGTTCTTTCCCCTGATTCAATCGGAATGAAATTCCCTTGCACAAACATTTACAATGAGAAAAACGAGCTTTGCGAAACAGCTTGTCATCCACAGGAAATTCTGACACTTGACTGCGATGCACCTGTTAAGCAAGGTGACATTTTAAGAGTAAGAACACAAAAAGAAAAAATAATTACAAACATCTGATTTTATGAAAAATTTCGAAATACTTGCACCGGTAGGTGCCTACGAACAGCTTAAAGCCGCTGTGCGGTGCGGTGCAAATGCGGTTTATTTAGGTTCCTCAAATTTTAACGCAAGACGCAACGCCTCAAACTTTGATAACGATAAGTTAAAAGAGGTTGTTACCTATTGTCACGCGCGACTTGTTAAAGTTTATATTACACTTAACACTTTGGTTTTTGATAAAGAAGCCGAAGCGCATTACGATACGGTAAAAGCCATTGCAGAAAGTGGCGCAGATGCAGTAATAGTGCAGGATTTTGCAGTTTTTAAAGCAGTAAAAAATATATGTCCCGACTTACCTGTACACGCATCAACTCAAATGGCGGTTCACAACGTAAGCGGTGCAAAGCTTCTTGAAGCCTTAGGTTTTTCAAGAATTGTTCTTGCAAGAGAGCTTTCCTTTAACGAAATCAAAATAATACGTGAAAATGTAAAAGCGGAGCTTGAGGTTTTTGTTCACGGAGCACATTGTATGAGTACCTCGGGCAACTGTTACCTTTCAGCAATGCTTGGTGAAAGAAGCGGTAACAGAGGTCTTTGTGCTCAGGGCTGCCGACTTAACTGGATTAACACAAGCGGAAGAGAGTATGCTCTTTCACTAAAGGATATGTCATACATCGACAACATCAATGACTTAAAAGAAATCGGTATTGAATCCTTTAAAATCGAAGGCAGAATGAAGCGTCCCGAATACGTTGCCGCTGCAGTCACAAGCATAAAAAATGCTCTTTCAGGCAACCCATACAACAAGGAAGCTCTTCGCAATGTTTTTTCGCGCAGCGGTTTTACAGACGGTTACCTTAAAGGCAACCGTAACAGTAATATGTTCGGTTATAGAGTAAAAGATGACGTTACATCTGCATCAAAGGTTTTAAAAGAGCTTGAAATGCTTTATAAGAATGATATTCATCCCATAAAAGTTGATTTTTCTTTAGAATTAAAGCAAAATGAACCATCTGTTTTAAAAGCACAAGCCAACAAAAAAAGCATTCACGTTACAGGCGACATTCCTCAGACCCCAATCAAGTCTCCTCTTTCTTATGAAATTGCATTAAGAAGCATTTCAAAGCTTGGCGACACGCCATTCACCTTAGGTGAATTCAATTTTTCAAATCCTTGCGAGCTGACCTTAAGTGCTTCTTCCATTAACGCCTTAAGACGTAAGGCAACACAGAATTTAGAAGAAAAATTAACACAAAAAACTATAGAAATACTTCCCTTTATAATTACAAAAGCTGAAGCTTATTCGCCAAAGCAACATATAAAAACAAGAGTAAGATTAAATAAATTTTCTCAGTATTCATCACAATTATCTGATGCACAATACATCATTCTTCCCGTAGATGAAGTGCTCAGAAGCATTAATGAAATTTTATCAATCAAGGAAAAAATCGTGGTGGAATTACCTCAGCTTATTTATCCTGAAAACGAAGAAAAAATCCTTGAGCAGCTAAAAAAAATAAAAGATTACGGCATAAATCGCGGTATTACGGGTAATATAGGTGGCATAGCACTTTTAAAAAAATCAGACTACAAAATCTTTGGCTCTCACGGACTGAACATTGTAAACACAAATGCTCTTGATTTTTATAATGAACTGGGCCTTGAAGATGCAACCCTATCTTTTGAATTAACCGAAAAGGCAATAAAAAGCCTGGGCGGTACAATAGAACGAGGCATATATATTTACGGCCATTTACCTCTTATGCTCATGCGGACTTGTCCTCAAAAAAGCAAAAACGGTTGTGCTAATTGCTCCGGTGAGAGCTTTTTAACGGATAGAAAAAGCTTACAGTTTCCCCTTCTTTGTTATAACAAAGAATATTCCGTTTTACATAACAGCGTACCTCTTTATATAGGTGATAAAAACTTATCTGCCATTGATTTTGTTACACTCTATTTTACAACAGAATCTCAGGATAAATGTATTGAAATTTATAAAAAATACCAAAATCATAAAAGCATAAACGGCCCAAAAACAAACGGTTTATTTAACCGTGAATTACTTTGATACGGAGTTGATATTATGGCTCAAAAAACTGCATTAATTATAGGCGCAGGTCCGGCAGGCTTAACTGCGGCATACCAGCTTTTAAAAACAACAGATATTCTTCCCCTTGTTGTTGAAGAAAGCGATTTCATTGGCGGAATTTCCAGAACTGCTACCCACAACGGTAACAGAATGGATATAGGCGGTCACCGTTTTTTCTCAAAAAATGAGCAAGTCAATAAAATATGGCAGGAGCTTATGCCGTTACAATGCAAGCCCTCCTTTGATGATATAAAAACAGGTACCGAAAAAACCTTGGCAGACATTGGTGCAGACCCCGAAACAGACGAAAAAGCCCTGCTTATAAGGAATCGTGTTTCAAGAATTTTTTATTTAAGAAAATTCTTTGACTACCCTATTTCTTTAAAGCCCGAAACCTTTATTAATATGGGTCTTTCCAGAACAGTAAAAGCAGGCTTTGGCTACATTCACTCCTGCATATTCAAGCTGGAGGAGGATTCTTTAAGAAACTTTTATATCAACCGCTTCGGCAAGCCTTTGTATGAAATGTTTTTTGAAGATTACACAGAAAAATTATGGGGAATAAACCCTTCGGGTATTTCTGCTGATTGGGGCGCACAGCGCGTAAAAGGACTATCCCTCACAAAAGCTGTTCTTAACGTTTTAACAAAGCCCTTCAAAAAAGGAGATAAGGTCGAAACCTCGCTTATAGAACAATTTTATTATCCTAAAAAAGGGCCCGGTCAGCTTTGGGAAGCTATGGCTGATGAAATTGTTAAAATGGGCGGTATTATACTTAAAAACAGTAGCGTAAAAGCTTTGAAAATAAACGGCAACACAATACAATCAGCAAGCGTTAAAACCGCCGACGGAATCCGTGAGCTCAAAGCAGATTACTTTATTTCCACAATGCCTGTAAAGGATTTAATTGCAGGTATGGGAGATGATGTTCCGAAAACAGTTCAGAATATTGCAAAGGAATTGCCTTACCGCGATTTTATCACCGTCGGTCTTCTTGTAGATAAGCTTTTACTTCAGAATAAAACAGAGCACAAAACTCTGGGCAATATTGTTCCTGACTGCTGGATTTACATTCAGGAAAGAGACGTTAAAATCGGCAGATTACAAATATTCAACAACTGGTCACCGTATATGGTAAAGGACCCCGAAAACACAGTTTGGATAGGACTTGAATATTTCTGTAATGAGGGTGACGATTTCTGGGAAATGTCCGATAAAGACTTTATTGATTTTGCCGTTGACGAGCTCAGTAAAATTGATATTATAAAAAAGGAAGACGTTAAAGACAGCGTTCGTATAAAAGTAAAAAAAGCATATCCTGCTTATTTTGGCTCTTATAAGGATTTCCCTTTAGTAAAAAACTACCTTGACACAAAACAAAATCTTTACTGTATCGGCAGAAACGGTATGCACCGTTACAATAATATGGACCATTCCATGCTTACCGCAATTGAAGCGGTTAACTGTATATGTAACAGCTCATACAGTAAAGAAAATATATGGAATGTCAACACAGAACAGGAATATCACGAAGAAGCCTCACAAAAAAGTTGAACAAACTTTTTAAACATTCATTGTCAGTAACTCTTTTCTCTCATCATTTTGCCACAACGCTCGCACCACTCATTGTGCATTTTCAACAAAAAACCAAGTGGCTTTTTGACTAATTTATTCATTCGTTTAATAAATTTTTAAACAAGCCCATTTGTGCACATTGCACAAATGGGCTTGTTTTTGTTTGTGCAATATCACTTGACTTTTTCAAAGAAAAATATTATACTTTGCTTGTAAATTAAAGGAAAGGAGTCCACAAACTATGGTAGACTATAACGAAATCAGAAACAAACTTCTCAAAGAAATTGAAGAAGAAAAGGGCTTTTCCTGGAGAAAGCTTGTAAAGATTATTGAACTTAACGGTCTTTACGGCGAAGGTAAATAATTTACACCTTCGGTTCAAAAATAATTTTCAAAGGACAATCGGTTTTCCCTTAAAAAAACGCAAAACCGACCCTTTGAAATTTATATATATTGTTTCATATACGCCAAAAAAATTACCGTCATGAGAGCGTAAAATAGGGATTTAAAGCTATTGAGTCTCTATTTTACTCTCCCGATGACGGTATTTTTTTATGTTTCAAAATATTTTATATTGAATAAAATTCTTATTTCTATTATAATAACTTTAGTTTTATAAAGGAGTGAAAACTATGGATTGTATTTTTTGTAAAATTGCCAATGGCGAAATCCCATCAACAAAGGTTTACGAAGATGACACAGTTGTTGCATTTAACGATTTAGAGCCACAAGCACCAACACATATTCTTGTTATCCCCAAGGCACACATTTCCTCTGCAGCAGAAATCAACGAAGAAAACAGCAAGGTTATTTCCCATATTTTTGAAGTTATAGCAAAGCTTTCAAAAAATTTAAATATGGCAGACGGTTTCCGAGTTGTTAACAACTGCGGTGACAGTGCCGGTCAGACAGTGAAGCACATTCATTTTCACCTTATGTCAGGTAGAGAATTTACTTGGCCTGCAGGCTAATATTATAAAAAGAGAGTTCAAACTATGAAGCGACCAATGCTGGTTACAGGTATAACTGCAATTGTAATTTCTGCACTTTTACTTTCAATTGAAGGTGCACATATAATTGTGTTACCTTTTTCAGCATTGGTCTTAATTATTTACTCAATAAAACGGTTTAATTTACGTAAATACGTTGTTATACCGACAATTTTTGTTACCGCAATTATAGTTACCCTCTCATTATTTACATTTAACAAGGTAAACGTTACACCTTATTTAAAATACAACAAAACAGAAAATAATATTTGCGGTAAGGTTATTTCAAATCCGGCAAATGTAAATGGCAATCTGACGTTTAATATAAAAGCAGATAAAATCGGGCACAATAAATCAAATGCCACAGTTACCGTAAAAATACCTTACTGTGAAAACGCAGAAATTGAGCTTTATGATTATATTAATATAAAAGACGCTTTTATTTCTGTTGCAACAAACAATACTGAAGATTATAGCCTTTCAGATATAAGTGATGATGTTTTCCTTTACGCCTCTACTGATAATTACGAGGTTTTGCATCAATGCACCAAAACGCCCTATTATTACTGTTTATCTTTAAAAAAACTAATAAGTGACTCTATTACAAGCCACACAAACGAAGAGCCGGGCGGACTTTTAAAAGGGATGATATTCGGCGATACATCTTCTATCACTCCAAAGGTTTTCAAAGCATTCAGAAATAGCGGTATTGCTCATCTTCTGGCAGTTTCAGGCTTGCACACATCCTTATGGTGCGGTTTAATTATAGCTATACTTTCATCATTTAAAATATCAGAAAAGGTTTCATCGTTTATATGCTTTGCTTTTCTTATACTGTTTTGCATAATTTCAGGGTTTACGCCCTCTGTTATAAGGGCATCAATTATGATGGCAATCATTTTAACTGCACCATTTTTCAAACGGCTATCCGACGGCATAAATTCTTTAGGTCTGGCAGTAACACTCTTGCTTTTATGTAATCCTTACATAGTTCTCAGTATAAGCTTTCAATTATCCGCTTCGGCAACACTAGGCGTGCTTGTTGCAAGAAATTTTTATTCCCACATTACAAGGCTTACAAATAAAATTAACTATGTTCCCTTAAAAGCTTCGTTAACTGCACTCATAAAATCTGTATTAATCAGTTGCCTTGCAGGACTTTTTACCTTGCCTGCATCCTCTTATTACTTTGGTACACTTTGCACAGTTGCACCCGTAACCAATATTTTATGTGTACAGCTTGCCTTTTATGGTATGGTTATTGGCACAATATCAACATTTTTGTCATTAATAAATATTCCATTACTGAAAAGCATAACAATATTTCTGTTTAACATTACAGAATTCATTTTAAATATTGTTATTGAGCTTTCGGAGGCACTTTCAAAACTTAAATTTGCAACCATACCAATTAACAGTACCTTTCTTTTTATAAGTATTTCAGCAGGCGCCTTAATTTTCACCTCAGGATACATTTTTTATAAACGTAAGGGCAACAAAAAATTATTAAAGCTTACCGCGTTAATTACTGCAATTGAAATGGTTGTAATAACCTTTATCCCCTTGTATTCACCACATCTGAAAAACACCGTAACGATTACAAATTGCGGTAACGGTATTCAGATTGTAATACGCTCCGGCACAAAATATGCATATATTGAAAATACCAATATGTTGATTACCACCAACACAAAAAATGCCTTACCTGTTGCCACTTGTGAATCCTTACAGTTCTATATACCAACGTATTTAACCGCTGAATCGCTTAATAATATAAAAACCATAAGTGAAAATTACTCTCCTCAAACAACCGTTATGCCAAGAAAATTAAATATTTTCGCAAAAAAGAATAATATTGAGCTACCTCACGGCACTTTACTATCAGAACAAGGGAAATTTACTTTATCATCTGAAATAACTTTTGAAATCGTTGACACAACCAATATAAAATATGTTATAATAAAATGTAATGAAAAAACTGTGCTTGTACACCTTCACGGCGAAACACATTTTTATAAACATATAGACGACAGCACCTGCTATGTGGCGGTATATAATTCCACTATACCGGATGTTGTACCAAAAAACGCATCTGAAATAATTTTGAGCTCAGATGAAAAAATTGACAGAGTAAAACTGGCTGATTTCATATCTCACGTAAACGTTCCTGTTCACGTAACATCTATAAACGGAAATGCTGTTATTTATTTTTAGGAGATTTTTATGGCACAATTTGTAGAAGAAACCTTTAAAAAGCATATTAAAGAAGGTAACTTTACCCGTATATATCTTATTTACGGCAACGAAGGCTACCTTAAGCAGCACTATGCTAATTTAATTTGCGACAAAACCGTTTCTAAGGATTTTGCAGATTTCAACTTAAAAAAGCTTGAGGGCAAGGATACTTCATTAAGCGAAATTTATGATTGCATTTCTGCATTCCCTATGATGAGTGAATACACCTGCACGCTTGTAAAGGATTATCCCTTGACAGAGTTTATTGGTGACAGGGGCAAAGCAGATAGTGAATTCGAAGCTGTTATTTCAGATATCCCCGAAAGCTCTGTTCTTGTTTTTTGGATGGATACAACAGACGTTGACGAAAAAAACACAAAATGGGCAAAAATCATCAAAATGATTGATTCTGTTGGTGCTTGCGTAAAAATAGACAAGCGTACTCGCTCTGCCCTTGAAAAACTGCTTATTTCCTCTGCAGCAAAAAAAGATTGCACACTTTCAAAAGAATGTGCGCAACACATCATTAATCTTGTGGGCGAAGATATGGCAACATTACAAAACGAGCTCAATAAGGTGTGCGCGTTTGCAAAGAGTGGCGAAATAACAAAAGACCATATAGAAAAAACAGTTATTATTTCTGTTGAAGCAAAAATTTTCCAGCTTTCACGTATGATTGTTAACGGTCAAGCTGACAAAGCCTACGAAAATTTAAGTAATTTATTTAAATTACGTGAAGAACCAATTATGATTTTAGGTGTGCTTTCAAAATCCTTTGTTGATATGTACAGGGTTAAAGCCGCCAAAGAAGCAAATATTTCTTACTCTGCACTCGCAGACGTTTTTCCTTCGTCATATAAGGGCAGAGGCTTTATATTGGACAATGCTGCAAGCGATGGCTCACACTATACCATAACACAGATAAAATCCGCCTTAGAAATACTTTCTGATGCAGACAGACGTTTAAAATCAACAAACGAAGACGGCAAAATTATTCTTGAAGAAGTAGTTTTAAGGTTGTTAAGATTATAATAATTGTCATTTGTCGAAACGCTGTCGCGTTTCGCAAAAGCCGATTTTATCGGCTTTTAGCAAAATTGATTTTTATTAATTCAATTTTGCATTACACTCATTGAAAGGATTTTAGTCGAATTTTCTTTAAAAATTCGATACCAAATCATATATTTGGTATCGAAACAGTGTAATTTTAC
>JAZUMM010000147.1:0-8334 GCA_045603625.1 Acutalibacteraceae bacterium
CTTTGATTTTGAATATAAATTTAAGTATACCTTTCAAAAATTTAGGGCTTTCACAAACAACAACTTTCATAAATCACCACTCCTTAATTTATTTACTTTATATTATGACCTCTGTGAAAAAATGTTACTAAAAAGAGTTGAAGCTAATTAAAGCTTCAACTCTTAAACTGAAAAATATTTTATTTATCTTCAGAGCTCCCATTCTTTAAGATTTTTAACATCATTATACATTGAAACATAGCTTTCGTGACGTTTTTTATGTATATGACCATTATTAAGAGCATCTAAAATAAGGCAACCCTTTTCTACTGTATGAGAACAAGACGTAAATTTGCATTTACCCAAATAATCAGAAAACTCAGGAAAACAAAACGGTAGATTTTCTTTTACTATTATATCACTGGTTTCCTGAATATCTAAAGAAGAAAAACCGGGTGTATCTGCCACAAGACCATTACCTATATGGTAAAGCGTTACCTCTCTTGTAGTGTGACGACCTCTGCCTAATTTATCGCTTATTTCGCCTGTTTCAAGAGAAAAACGCGAATCAATAGAATTTAAAAGAGATGATTTGCCAACACCTGTATTACCTGTAAAAACAGTAATACCGTCCCCTATCATGCTCTTAACCTGTTCTACGCCTTCACCTGTTTTGTTACAAACAGAGCAAACATCTATGCCTGCTTTTTTATAAACCTCTTCGTATTCGCTTGTATCTCCTAAATCTTTTTTAGAAAAAACAACACAAGGCTTTATGCCCTTATCAACAGCAATTGCTGTTAATTTATCAATAACAAGAAGGCTGGGCACAGGCTCCTTGATTGAGGAAACAATAACGAGAATATCAATATTTGCAACAGGCGGCCTTACAAGAAAATTCTTTCTTTCAAAAATTTCATCTATGGTATTTTCTTTACCATCTCTTACTGTAATTCTGACATTGTCACCTGCCAAAGGTGTTATGCGTTTTTTACGAAATGAACCTCTCGCCTTACACTCATAAACTTGCCCGGCAGCCTCTACATAGTAGAAGCCGCCGATACCTTTAATTATTATTCCGTCTAAAACTTTTTCTTCCATTAATTACCTCTATGTTTTAAGGTTGTACAACCGTATCTGATGGTGGCTCAGACGTATCACTCGGTGTGCCTGAATTTTCAGTTGGTTGCTCAAGCTTGGAAATTGTTAACCTTATTGTAGCACTCTTATCAAGTCCCGGAGCTGAGTTTTGGGTTGGCGACTGAGTGATAACAGTACCGGCAGGCAAAGCGCTTATAACCTCTTCAACCTCAATATTGAAGAATCCTGCGTTATTAAGAACTCTTTTAGCCTCTTCTATATCCATATTAACAACATCAACATAAAACGTAACTGTTTCAAATTTTTCATCAGAAACCTTTACCGGGTCCTTTGTGAAATCAACTGAAGCTGTATAATATTTAACACCATTGATTTCTACCCTGACCTTTGACTGTTTGTCACCTTCAATTTTGAAGGTATACTCTGAAACTGTTTTAGAATCTACTGACTGTGATGATTGTGAAACATCGTCACAAAAAACCTCAAGGACAACAACACCAATATCTGATGGAATTGAAATTGTTTTTTCAAACTCTGTTTTACCTGAGCTTACCGTAATATTAACAACCTCACCTTTTTTAACAGGTGAACCGTCTTTTGGCTTTTGCTCAAGAACAGTATCCTTTTGAGCAGAAGTGTTAATATATTCAACATTACCTAAAACAAGGCCATTCTTTTCAAGCTCCGCCTTTGCCTCAGTAAGGCTCATGCCTGTTATGCTTGGCATTTTAAATAATGGTTCGGATTCAGAAACTGCATAATAAACGTAAATATTAGAGCCGGGGAAAACACTTGAACCTGATGCAGGGTCTGTTCTTAAAACAGTTCCTGCTTTTTCGGTATCAGAATTCTCAGACATAAGATTAACAATAAAGCCCATTGACTCTAATTTATCGCGTACCGACAAATAATCCTGCCCATAGAAATCCGGAATTTCAACACCTTCACCTGATTTTGCAACAAACAGATGAATTGTACCGCCCTCTTCAATTAACGTACCTGCTTCGGGGTCCTGCTTAAAGACAACACCATCTTTACCATCGGTAAAGGATTCATACGTTACTTCAAATTTATATTTATCGCTATAAGAAACATTATTAAGAATCTGTTGCTCATAATTCAAGCCTACAAAATTATCAACTTCAATTTTTTTGTTAGTCCAATTGCCGTTAAACAAATTAACACCAACAAAAATTATAATAAACAGCAAAACACAAACAATAGAAACAGAAAGGGCTATTACCTTCTTTTTGCCGGATTCATCTTCCTTTTTAACAGGAATATTTGAAGTACCCTGACCTGAAACACCAACAGAATTCACCCTCTGTTTATTTACATTTGCAGGTGGAACGGTTTTGGGTTTTACAGGATAATCATTCAAAACAGGCTTAGGTGATTCTTTTAAATTGCCTTGAATTTTACCGAGATATTTTGTTGGTTGTTCATCAACAAAATATTTAACATAATCAAATTTGATATTAGGATTGCGCTTTAATTCTTCAAGGTCAAGAAGCATTTCTGCTGCAGTCTGGTACCTTTCGCGTGTACTTTTCTGCATTGCTTTCATAGTAATTTGTTCAAAGCCTAAAGGAATTTTTGAATTAATTGTTCTTGGTAATGCAGCCTCGTTATTAACCTGCATCAATGCAACAGAAACTGCATTTTCTGCTTCAAACGGAAGCTTACCTGTAAGCATTTCATAAAGAACAATACCGACAGAATAAATATCGGCTTTTTCGTCTGTTAATTCGCCTTTTGCTTGTTCAGGACTTATGTAGTGAACAGAGCCAATTGCTTTTTCGGTCATTGTTCTTGTTTCACCATGACTGAAACGGGCTATGCCAAAATCGGTCACTTTGATTGTGCCGTTTTCAAGCAACATAATGTTTTGAGGCTTAACATCTCTGTGAACGATGCCCTTATCGTGAGCATGCTGCAAAGCACGAAGAATCTGAATACCGAAGAAAAGTGCTTCATTCCAATCAATAACACCTTGTTGCTGAATATATTCTTTAAGAGAAATGCCTTCAATATACTCCATAACAATATATTGAAGCCTGTCACCAAAGCTTACATCGTAAACCTTAACAATATTCCTATGATTTAAAACTGCAATTGCTTTTGATTCATTTTTAAATCGACGACGAAATTCTTCATTTGCAAGATATTCATCTTTAAGAATTTTAACGGCAACTATTCTGTCATCAATATTGTCGTATGCCTTGTAAACAACAGCCATACCGCCAACACCAACAACATCCTGAATTTCATATCTGCCGTCAATACGTTTACCTACATAATTTTCCATAACTTACTCTCCTTGGGGTTCAGCATTTAAAACAACAACCGTAATATTATCTTTACTGCCGTTTTCCAATGCCTTTTCTACAAGTTTTTCTGTTGAAGAATCTTTATAATTATTTATAAGGTCAAGCATCTCTTCACAAGATACTGAACCGCTTAACCCGTCTGAACACAACAGGATTGTTTCACCGGGATAAATTGTTTCAATATCAAACTCTACATCAACAAAATTAACAACACCAATTGCCCTTGTAATTACGTTTTTTTCAGGATGAGTTTTTGCTTCTTCGGCAGTTATTTTGCCGCTATCTATCATCAACTGTACAAGAGAATGGTCTTTTGTAATTTGTTTTGCAGATTCAGAATTTATAATATATGCCCTGCTGTCGCCAACATGAGCAATAACAGCTATATTACCTAAAACAATAACAGCAACAATTGTTGTGCCCATACCCTTAAGTGATTGCTCACTTAAAGATTTATCGTACACAATTGCATTGGCAGAGCTGATTGCAGATTGCAAAAGATTTTTTGCATTTTTAACAGACAAATTCTTTCTGTAGCCTCGTTTAATTGATGCTGAAACTCGTTCAACGCAAAGCTTACTTGCAACCTGTCCGCCTGAAACACCGCCCATTCCATCGCAAACAACTGCCCAACAATCACCTGTTTGAAAGATACCATATTCAAATATATCCTGATTAGAATCTCTGAAGCGACCAATATCAGTTTTTGCAGAAATGTTCAAAGTGTTTCACCTCTTTTACATATTATTTTCAATAATCTTCTCGCGCCTTAACTGACCGCAGGAAGCATTTATATCTGAACCTAAGGTTCGCCTTATTGTAACGTTAAGTCCGTTTTTTTCAAGAACGGATTTAAATTTATTTATACTGTTATCATCACTACGTTGATGATTTTTTTCTTTGACCTCATTAGCAGGAATAAGATTAACGTGACACAAAATACCTTTAAGACGTTTAGAAAGCTCCTCTGCACACTCAACAGAATCGTTAACGCCCTTCATCATTGCATACTCAAAAGATATACGACGAGAGGTTTTATCGGCATAAATTTTACACGCTTTTAAAAGCTCTTCCACATCCCAGCTTTTATTTACAGGCATAATCTGTGAACGAATCTGATTATTGGGAGCATGAAGTGAAACAGATAACGTCAACTGTGGTTTACGCTCTAATAATTCGTATATTTTCGGAACAATACCGCTTGTTGAAAGAGAAATATGACGCATACCGATATTAAGACCATTTTCGTCACTGACAAGCTCAAGAAACTTCATAACGTTATCAAAATTATCAAGTGGCTCGCCCATTCCCATAAGAACAATACGTGAAATGCGAATATCAAGGTCCCTTTGCGCAGTATAAATCTGACTTAAAATTTCAGACGGTCGCAATTGCCTTTTAAATCCGCCGATACCTGATGCACAAAAGGCACAGCCCATTTTGCAGCCTACCTGAGTAGAAACGCAAATTGTTCTGCCGTATTTGTAATCCATTACAACACATTCAAGATATTCGCCATCAGGCAAACAATACAGGTATTTTACAGTATTATCATACTGCGAAACCAACTTTTTTTCAATAGAACAAGAAAATATGACAAAATTGTCATTAAGGTTACAAATTAAATCCTTAGATATATTTGTCATTTCCTCAAATGATGTTACACCTTTTTTATGTATCCAATCATATATCTGACGGGCACGGAATTTAGGCAGACCCATCTCTTTAAGAACATTTTCAAGCTCTGTTAAATTATATGATGCAATATCTCTTTTTTCCATAAACACTTACTTTCTTTCAAATAAAGCTATAAAAAAACCGTCACAATTATTTGTATGTAACATCAAGGTTAAATAATCGCCCTCATCAATTGTTCTTTCAACCTCGGGAAGAACCTTTACAGAAGCAAATTCGGGATGATTTTTCAAAAAGCTGTCACAGACCTTTCTGTTTTCGTTAGGATTTACAGAACAAGTTGAGTAAACTAACCTGCCACCCTTTTTAACATATTTTGAAGACGTTTCAAGAATTCTCTTCTGAATAGGAATAAGTTCTTTTATATCATCAAGCTTTTTGTATTTAATTTCAGGCTTTTTACCTATAATGCCAAGACCTGAACACGGCACATCACAAAGCACACGGTCAGCAAGAGGAAATTGTTCATTAAAAACTTCTGCATTATTAACGCAAACCTCTATGCAAGTAAGCCCAAGTCTCTGTGCACCTGATTTAATAAGTTCGGTTCTTTGTTTATAAATATCACAAGAGTAAAGCTTACCCTTATTATTCATATGCTCTGCAATACTGAAGGTTTTACCGCCCGGAGCTGCACACACATCAATTGCAACAGCACCTTCAAACAAATCAAGAGCTTTAACACATAACTGGGATGATAAATCTTCAACGTGGAAATAACCTTTTTTATAGCATTCTGTATTATAAACGGCATCATTGAGGGAAACAAGCAAAGCATCGGATAAAATTGTTTTTTGCGATAATATTCCCTCACCTTTTAATAATTCAATTAAATCATCTGTTGAGATTTTTGTTGTGTTAACCTTAACAAAAACCTTTTTAGGCTCAAGAGCTGATTTTAAAAATTCTACCGTATTTTCTTTACCGTAATGATAAAAAAGGAACCTTACTAACTCCTCAGTTGCAGAAAAACTCAAAGATACGCGCTTTGCATCATCCTCTATATTATCAAAACATAAATCTTCTGAAGAAACTTTACGAAGTACGGCATTTATCATACCTGAAGCATATATGCAATTATTATTTTTGGCAAGCTCAACGCTTTCGTTTACGGCGGCAGCCTGATGTGTTTTTTCTGAAAATAGTATTTGATATACACCCAGACGAAGAATTGTCAGAACATCTTTTTTCAACTTATTTATGGGTTTATTTAAATAACAAGAAAGTACATAATCCAACGTAATTTTACGCTCAATAACACCATAAACAAGATGGGTAACAAAAGCACAATCAGTGCTATTACCACCAAAAGTTTTAATAGCACTGTCTAATACAAGGTTTGAATAAGCCTTATCTTTTTCAATTTTAAGTAAAACTTCAAAGGCTATCTGCCTTGCAGGTTTTGACATATAAACTTCTCCTGAATTAACCTAAAATTTTACCTTTTTCCAACTGACATCCACGAAGGAAATCTGCAGCATTCATTCGCTTTTTACCTTCATACTGAACCTCGTGAACAAGAACTGCTTTGCCATCACCACAAAAAACACCTAAACCGTTTTTAAGAGAAACAGCTTCACCCGGCTTACCTGAACCTAAATCGTCAATAATTTCGGAACGGAACAATTTAAGAGTTTTACCGTTAAGCATTGTCTGTGCAACAGGCCAAGGGTCAAGACCCCTGATTTGATTATGAATTTTAAAAGCAGAATCTGACCAGTTAACAGGTGACATTGATTTATCAAGCATTGCTGCATGAGTGCTTTTTGAATCATCCTGTTTGACAGGGTTCACTTCACCTTTTTCAATAGAGTACAAAGTTTTTACAAGCAGCTGAGCACCAATTACAGTTAACCTGTCATATAAATCCCCTGTTGTTTCATTGGGAAGAATCTTAGTTTTTTCGGTAAATAATATATCGCCTGTGTCAATACCTATATCCATTTGCTGAGCAGTAACACCTGCGTATTCTTTGCCATCAAGTATACTACGTTGAATAGGCGCAGCACCTCTATATTCGGGAAGAATTGAGCCATGAATGTTAATACAACCGTATTTTGCATATTCAAGACAATCCTGAGGTAAAATTTTACCGTAGGCAACAACACAGCATATATCAGGATTAAGCTGTTGAAGTATTTTCAAGCCTTCACCATTTTTTAAGGTCTGCGGTTGAAAAACAGGAATATTATTTTCTGTTGCAACAACCTTAACCGGAGGTGGAGTAAGAATTGCTTTTCTTCCTACCGGTTTATCCGGCTGGGTGAAAACACCAACTACCTCGTACCCTGCTTCAATTATCGCTTTTAAAGGAGCAACCGCAAAATCCGGTGTTCCCATATAAACTATTCTCATAATTTTACTCCGCATCAGGCATAAAAAGTGTTTCGCCTTCATCTAATTTATCTTTATATAAAATACCGTCAAGATGGTCAATTTCGTGACAGAAGCAACGTGCCTTAAGACCTTCACCCTTATAAAGACACCATTTGCCTTCACGGTTTTGTGCTTTAACCTTAACAACGTTAGGTCTTGTTACAACACCGCACCAGCCGGGAAGAGAAAGGCAACCCTCTGCACCTGTTTGCTCATCGCTTACCTCAGTAATTTCAGGGTTAATAAGCTCAATAAACTCGTTTCTGTCTTCACTTACATCCATTACAACAACTCTTCTTAGTACACCTACCTGCACAGCGGCAAGTCCTACACCACCTGATTTGTACATAGTCTCTTTCATATCATCAAGCAAGTCAAAAAGTCTGTCGTTAAATTCTGTAACAGGACGTGATTTTTTTCTTAAAATAGGGTCATCATCAACCCTGATATTTCTGATAGCCATTATTTTCTCCTTAAAAATAATTTTAAACAAGCGGATTAATATCAACTGTGATATTTGCACCGTTAATCTGATTATTTTTCATATATTCCTTAATAAGAACAGATAACATTTCACGAAAACGTTTATTATTTTTACACTTTATGATTATTCTGTACCTGTATTTATTATTAACACGCATAACAGCGCAAGGCGTAGGTCGCAGAATAATTACTTTAACGTCTTGAAACTTTTATGATATTCCGTCCTTTAATATTTCAACGAAAGCATTTGCTCCCGTTGCGGCGGCTGAGTTGCTGGCAGCAGTTACAAGCGCCGAAACAATATCGCAATACGGCGGATATACCATAAGTTTTCTCGTTAAAATTTCGTCTTCATAACAAGCTTCATAAT